>JAUMYU010000010.1 GCA_030528485.1 Comamonadaceae bacterium | reverse complement strand
TTGGTGAACATCAGCGTGGGGTCGTTGGCGGGCACGAGCGAGGACGAGGGCACGACGGTGTGGCCCTTGGCGGCGAAGAAGTCCAGAAAGCTCTGGCGGATTTCGGCGACGGAGGTGGGGGTGGAGGGTTTGTCGGTGGTCATGGTGTGAAAAGCAAACGCGGCCCGAAGGCCGACGCGGTCGGTGCCATGCAAGCTGTTGATCGCGCAGCGCAGCAATGCATGGCACTGGTGCTTGGAGCCTGTTCAAAGCACAGCGAGCGAAAAACAGGCCCCTAATCAAATCGCGCAAATTTTAGAGCGTGTTATGCACTTTTCGCCCCCCGCGAGAGCGCCCCGGCGGGTGCAGTGCAAGGCGCTGGCCTTTGACCGCCTTCAAGCCTTGCAGCCTGGCTGCGCTGCAAGGGGGCGGCAACGCCGCAATGCACATGCCGGGGCGTTTCTGCCTTCGGGCTGGCCCCAAAACCATGCGCTCGCTGCGTTGCCCCGCCAGTTGCGGCAGGCCAGCATCTTGCACCCATCTGGTGGCAAAAAATCACACACAGCCCATGCGCCGCGTGATGCAGGTGCGGGATGGATGCTGCCCCTCCCGCCCCGCCACAGGCAGCGCCAGAAAACCGCCGACCTGCAAGGGCTGTCGGTTTTTTGCCCGGTTGCCTTTCGTTATGATCGCCGCTCTTTTTTCCAGCCTGTTTTCTGCTCACCCATGGCTTCCATTTCCTTGCGCAACGTCATCAAACGCTACGGCCGTAGCGGCAAAACCCTTCAGGTGCTCCACGGCATCAATGCCGAAATTGCCGATGGGGAGTTCATCGTCATCGTGGGGCCTTCGGGCTGCGGCAAATCCACCTTGCTGCGCATGGTGGCAGGGCTGGAGGAAATTTCGGATGGGCAAATCCTGATCGGCGATCAAGTCGTCAACGATCTGGAGCCTGCCCGCCGCAATATCGCCATGGTGTTCCAGAACTACGCGCTGTACCCGCATATGAGCGTGTTCGACAACATGGCTTACGGGCTGAAGATCGCCAAAGTGCCCAGCGACGAAATCAAACGCCGGGTGGATAAAGCCGCCAGGATTTTGGAGCTGGGCCATTTGCTCGAACGCCGCCCCCGCGAGCTTTCGGGCGGGCAGCGCCAGCGCGTGGCGATGGGCCGCGCCATCGTGCGCCAGCCCCAGGTGTTTTTGTTCGACGAGCCGCTCTCGAACCTGGACGCCAAATTGCGCGGGCAAACCCGCCTGGAAATCCAGAAGCTGCACCGCGAGATGGGCATCACCTCGCTGTTTGTCACGCACGACCAGGTAGAGGCCATGACGCTGGCGCAACGCATGATCGTGCTCAGCGCCGGGCATGTGGAGCAGTTCGGCACGCCCGAGGAGGTCTATCACACCCCCGCCAGCACCTTTGTGGCCAGCTTCATCGGCTCGCCGCCAATGAACTTGCTCAAAGCGCCGCCTGGCGGCCCGCGCGGGCTGATTACCGGCATTCGCCCCGAGCACATCGACATCACCGCCGATGGCGTGTGGGAAGTGCAGGTGGACACCGTTGAGCTGCTGGGCGCCGAGCGCCTGGTGTACGGCCGCCTCGGGGATGAAGCCATGGTGGTGCGCATTGAAGAAGGCGCGCCCTCACCCCACCCCGGCGACGTGATTCGCGTGCAACCCCGCGATACGCGCCTGCATTTCTTCGACGCAGAAACCGGCCTGCGCGCCACCGACGAGCAAATTGAAGCCGCCGCAGAGGCCGCGGCGCAGGCCGAAGCGGCGTAAGGGCCTGTTCAAAGCCAGGCCTCAAAACCCGACACTCCGGCACAGGCGCGGCACACGCTTGTGCCGGATTTTTTTAGCCGCCGACACACCCAGCGCGGCGCGACGGCGCAGCAACAACGCATGACGAAAGGACGTTCTCTCATGGCTTCTTCCACTTCCGCCACCTCCGCCACAACGGTGCAACCGCAAACGGTAGTCACCATCCGCTATCGGCTGGATGACGAAAAAGGCCGCCCCATGCAATCCAAAGCCGAGCAACTGAGCTATTTGCACGGCGGCTACGGCAACTTGCTGCCCAAGATTGAGGCCGCCCTGGAAGGCCAAAGCGCCGGCTTTGCCACAACGGTGGATTTGCCCCCGCAAGACGGCTTTGGCGTGCGCGACGAAAGCCTGGCGCAAGTGGTGCCGCGTGCAAGCCTGCCACCCGGCGCCAAAGTGGGCGGCCAATTGCAAACCACGGACGCCCAGGGCCGCCCCCAAGTGCTGCATGTGGTGAAAATCAAGGGCGAGCAAGCCCATTTGGACGGCAACCACCCCTTGGCAGGCAAACACGTGCGCTTTGTGGTGCGCATTCTGGAAATCCGCGCCGCCACGCCCGAGGAAATCAGCCACGGCCACGCCCACGGTGAGCATGGGCACCACCATTGACGCGCCACACGGCCCGCATGGACAACTCTCTGCGGGCTGCGCGCGCCACTTGGCTTGGACATGAAAAATCCCGCATAGCTGGGTTCTACAGCCATGCGGGATGGGTATTGGGGGGCTTGGAGCGGGCGATGGGAATCGAACCCACGTCTTGAGCTTGGGAAGCTCAGGTCCTGCCATTGAACGACGCCCGCCAGAAGCAACGGGGCGCGATTCTAACGCAAGCGCAGCCCGCTCTGGCACAGGTGGCCCAAGGCATGCAAAAAGCCCTGCATACAGGGCCATGCATGCAGGGCTTCGGGTTCTGGAAAGCTAATTATTCCAATTCAAAAGGAAACAAAACAACCTATTTTTGGCATGGTATGGCTAAATTCAAATTTCCTTTGATTGGAAATCTATTCAATCAGGGTTTGCGCAGGCTGTCGCGGATTTCACGCAGCAGCACGATGTCTTCGGGGGTGGCGGGAGGCGCTTCGGGCGGGGCGGCGCGCTTGAGGCGGTTGATCTGCTTGATCATGATGAAGATGATGAAGGCCAGAATCAGGAAGTTCAGCGCGATGGTGATGAAGTTGCCGTAGGCAAAAACGGGCACGCCCGCTTCGCGGTATGCGGCCAGCGAGGGGGCAATGCCTTCGGGCGCCTGGCCCAGGGCGATAAAGAGGTTGGAGAAATCGAGCTTGCCAAACACCAGGCCAACGACCGGCATGATGAGATCGCTCACCACCGAATCCACGATCTTGCCGAACGCGCCGCCGATGATGACGCCCACGGCCAAATCAATCACATTGCCTTTGATGGCAAATTCGCGAAACTCTTGCATGAAGCTCATGGCATATCTCCCTGGATATTTTGAAAAGGGGGAACAAAGAAACGCAAAAGCGCCCGCCTGGGCGGGCCGCTTTGCAGGGCGCCATTGTGGGGGAGTTTTCCGCCCGCCTATTGGCTGATGCGCAGGAATAAAGGCAACAAAAGGCAACCGCCCTCTGCCCACAGTGATTCAAGGCGCCAAAGCCGCCAGTTGTGCACGCAAGGCGGCTTTATCGAGGATTTCCGTCATGACTTGCACTGGCTGCCCAGGCACGTGCAGCGCATAGGTGGGCACGCCGGTGCGGCCCAGGGCGTGCAGGGCGCGGGTGATTTCGGGGTTGCTGCGCGTCCAGTCCGCGCGCAGCAGGCGCACCCTGGCCCGGGCGAAGTCGGCCAGCACCTCGGCATCGGCCAAGGTGGTGGCTTTGTTGTACTGGCAGGTGATGCACCAGCTTGCGGTGAAGTCCACAAACACGGGGCGGCCTTCTTGCAAGCTGCGCTGCTGCTCTTGCAGCGACCAGGCTTGCCATTGCTCGCCCGGCTCCTGGGTCGTAGCGGTCACAACGGGCTGGCGGGCTTGCACGGCGATGGTTTTGCCCAAGTGGTGGCCGCCAGCCAGTGCGACGGCTACCGGCACGGCCAGCGCCAGCCACCACAGGCCGCGCAAGGCGAGTGCAGCGCCCGCAGCAGGCCGCTTGCCCCAAAGCCACAAGGCAAAGCCCAGCCCCCAGAGCACAAACAGCCAAGCGATCATGGCGTTCACCCCCACCTGATGCGCCAGCACCCACAGCAACCAGGCGACGGTGGCGAACATGGGCCAGGCCATGGCGTTGCGGAAAGTCTCCATCCACGCACCGGGGCGCGGCAAGGCATCCAGCGCACGCGGGAACCACACCAGGGCCATAAAGGGCAGAGCCAGACCGAGGCCAATCGCCACAAAAATCGCCAGCGCAGCCGCCGCAGGCAACGTCAAAGTGGCCCCCAACGCCGCCCCCATGAACGGGCCTGTGCAGGGTGCGGCGACCAGCACCGCCAGCACGCCGGAAAAGAACGCTTCGCCTACAGGGGAGTGCTGGCCGCTACCCGCCTCTGCACTGCGCAGCCGCTCGGGCAGCCCAATGTGGAGTTGAACAATGCCCGCCAGGGTCAGCCCGATCAGGGTGAACAGCAAGGCCATGCCCGCCACAAACCAGGGCGATTGCAGTTGAAAGCCCCAGCCCAGTTGTTGCCCGGCCGCCTGCAATGCCAACACCAACGCCCCCAGCACGGCAAACGACAGCACCACGCCAGCGCCATACGCCAGCGCGCTTTGGCGCTGCAAACGGCGGTTTTGGCTGTAGCGCGCCAGGGACAGGGCTTTGATGGCCAGCACGGGGAAAACGCAAGGCATCAAATTGAGCACCGCGCCGCCCAGCAAGGCCAGCAGCAAAAGCACTCCCCACTGCGCCAGGGACAGCGGCGGCTGGGTCGCAGGGAGTGGCTGGACGGCTGGCGAGGCAGCAGCTCCAGAGGCTGCACTGGCCGCAACGCCTGTGGCCGCGCCCCCTTCTTGCGCCTCGCGCTGCTGCGCCAAAGCCTGCACCAATTCGGGCGCCAACGTGGCGCGCTCGGCGCCTTGCCAGCCCGCCGTCACAGGCAGTTCGATGGCCCAGCCGATCGGGCCGGCGGAGACATCAGGGGCATGGGGATCCCATTGGCCGCCTTCGCTTTGCGACAGGCGGCTTAACACCAGCGGCAGGCTTGGGCCGCTACCGGCGCGATCCAGGGCCAGCGGCAGCTCCGCCAGCCATGCGCTTTGCTCCCACCGCTGCTGCCAATCGTGGCCTGCACGCGCGCCGTGGCGCAGCACCTGTGGTTGCTGGGCAAAGACTTCCAGCGATTGCCCATGCCAATCGGGCGGCAGCCCTTCCACCCGCACGTGCAGGGTGTCGCCCGACGCCGCAGCGTGGCCTTGCACCGCCAACGGCACGGGCTGGGCGCGGGCCGCCTGCGCAAACTCGCCAGCCCATGCAGAGGAAGGCACATCCACTGGCAGGCGCAGCGTCAAACTGCCCTGCTCCGGGATGCACTCCAGGCGGCACGCCAGCCATGTGGCATCCAGGCGGATTTCCACATCCGGCGCTGTGGCTTGCCAGTTGGCAGGCACTTGCACGGGCACGGGCAGCAACACGCGCCCTTCGTAGCCATAGTTGGCCAGTTCGTCCAGACGCATTTTCAGCGGCGTCGGCCATGCAATGGCGCCGGGGGTAAAGCCCGCGGGCAATTGCCATTGCAGCTCGGTCGCCATACCCGAATCGCCAGGGTTTTGCCAATAGGTGTGCCAGCCCGGCGCATGCTCCATCAACAAGCCCAGTTGGAAAGCGCCGCCAGGGTGAATCCCGTCCGGGGCGTGTGCCAGCAGCTCGGCGCGCACGTGCGGGGTTTGCACGCTGGAGCCGGCGGCAAGCGGCAAGGCTGGTGATGCGGGGCCGAATACGCCTTCCAAAGATCCCCCGGCACCGCTACCGGAGGCACGACTGGATTCAAAGATTTGCGCCTGCGCAGGCGCTGCTACTACGCCGGCCAATACGCTGGCCATTGCACTGGCCGTTGCCAGCAGGCCGGTCATGGCCCTGGATTTCCACCGATTGAAAAACATGGATTGCTTGTCACTGATTGCATCTGCCGTCAAATAGCCCATAAGTCCATAGCCCGTGCCGGCGATGCGAGAAGAAAGCACTCTGAGAGCACCAAAGCCGGGCGCAGTTCCCCGCCTGGGTTCTGCGAAATCGCCCGCTGGTGTTGTGCCCAACGGCGGCGCAAGAACAGGGAGGGGGCCACGCAAAAAGGCCCGCATCCAGCGGGCCTTTGCAAGCTTTTAGCAGCCATTGGCGTGAGGCGCACGACTTGCATGCCCTGCGCCAAGCACCACCGATTACAGCAGCGCCTTGAGCAGCTTGCCCATTTCCGAGGGGTTGCGCGTGACCTTGAAGCCGCATTCCTCCATCACGGCCAGCTTGGCCTCGGCGGTGTCCTCGCCGCCGGAGATCAGCGCGCCCGCATGGCCCATGCGCTTGCCCGGAGGGGCGGTCACGCCGGCAATGAAGCCCACCACGGGCTTTTTCATGTGCTCCTTGCACCAGCGGGCGGCTTCGGCCTCGTCGGGGCCGCCGATCTCGCCGATCATGATGACGGCGTCGGTGTCCGGGTCGTCGTTGAAGGCCTTCATCACGTCGATGTGCTTGAGGCCGTTGATCGGGTCGCCGCCAATGCCCACGGCGCTGGACTGGCCAATGCCCAGCTCGGTGAGCTGCGCCACGGCTTCATAGGTCAGCGTGCCCGAGCGCGAGACCACGCCCACGCGGCCTTTCTTGTGGATGTGGCCGGGCATGATGCCGATCTTGATCTCGTCGGGCGTGATCAGGCCGGGGCAGTTGGGGCCCAGCAGCAGGGTTTTCTTGCCGCCAGCGGCTTCCTTGGCTTTCATGCGGTTGCGCACTTCCAGCATGTCCTTGACGGGGATGCCTTCGGTAATGCAGATGGCCAGGTCCAGGTCGGCTTCCACCGCCTCCCAAATCGCGGCGGCCGCGCCCGCGGGCGGCACGTAGATCACGCTGACCGTAGCGCCGGTTTCCCTGGCGGCGTCCTTGACGCTGGCGAAGATGGGCACGTCAAAAATCTTCTCGCCCGCCTTCTTGGGGTTGACGCCCGCAACAAAGCAGTTCTTGCCGTTGGCGTACTCGATGCACTTTTCGGTGTGGAACTGGCCGGTCTTGCCGGTGATGCCCTGGGTGATGACTTTGGTGTCTTTATTGATGTAGATCGACATGGCAATTCCTTACTTCTTGACGGCGGCCACGACTTTTTCGGCCGCTTCGGCCATGGTGTCGGCGCTGATGATGGGCAGGCCGCTATCGGCCAGCATCTTCTTGCCCAGCTCTTCGTTGGTGCCCTTCATGCGCACGACCAGCGGCACTTGCAGGTTCACGGCGCGGCTGGCGGTGATGACGCCGGTAGCGATGGTGTCGCACTTCATGATGCCGCCGAAGATGTTGACCAGGATGGCTTCGACCTTGGGGTTTTGCAGCATGATCTTGAAGGCTTCGGTGACCTTCTCGGGGGTCGCGCCGCCGCCCACGTCCAGGAAGTTGGCCGGCTCGCCGCCGAACAGCTTGATGGTGTCCATGGTGGACATGGCCAGGCCCGCGCCGTTGACCAGACAGCCGATGTTGCCATCCAGGCTGATGTAGGCCAGGTCGAACTTGGAGGCTTCCACCTCGGCCGGGTCTTCCTCGTCCAGGTCGCGCAGGGCGACGATTTCCTCATGGCGGAACAGGGCGTTGGAGTCGAAGTTGAACTTGGCATCCAGCGCGATGATCTTGCCCTGGCTGTCGCGGTTGAGCGGGTTGATCTCGACCAGCGAAGCGTCGGTGTCCATATAGCACTGGTAGAGCTTCTTGCACACGTCCACGAACTGAGGCACGGAGTCTTCGGGCATGCCCACGCCCTTGGCCAGCTCCTGGGCCTGTGCGTCGCTCATGCCAGCTAGCGGATCGACGAAGACCTTGACGATCTTCTCGGGCGTCTTGTGCGCCACTTCTTCAATATCCATACCGCCTTCGCTGGAGGCGATGAAGGCCACTTTCTGGCTGGCGCGGTCGGTCACGACCGAGAGGTAATACTCCTTCTGGATGTCGGCGCCCTCTTCAATATAGAGGCGGCGCACCTTCTGCCCTTCGGGGCCGGTCTGGTGCGTGACCAGTTGCATGCCCAGAATTTGCTCGGCCAGGGTCTTGACCTCGTTGATCGACTTGGCCACCTTCACGCCGCCGCCCTTGCCACGCCCACCGGCGTGGATTTGCGCCTTGACCACCCACACCGGGCCACCCAGCTTTTGCGCAGCCTCTACGGCTTCCTGGGCGGTGAATGCAGGGATTCCGCGGGGCACAGGCACCCCGAATTTGCGCAAGATTTCCTTGCCTTGGTACTCGTGAATCTTCATGAGGGATCTCTTAGGGAGGGGGAAACGGAATGCGCGCTAAGGACGCGCCGAACACATATCGGCAACATGCAGCCCAACCAAGCCGCCCACACAACATCTGGACGGGTCGGTCCGGCGCTCTCCTTAAGCCGCAAGGCTCATGTATCATGCCCGGTTTGCGCGCGGGGCCTTGGCCTGGGCGCAAATCAAGCGGGCGCATTGTAGCCTTCGCAAACCACGTGCAACGCGCAACCGCTCACAACGGGGCAGTCCGGGCCGATGGCGCGCCCGGGCGCAGCCCCTTTTTTTCGTAAAAAACCTGCAAGGGATTGCGCATGTTCAAAGTCTTTATCGATGGCGAGGCCGGCACCACCGGGCTGCAAATCCGCGAGCGGCTCGCGGGCATGGCCGGGATTGAACTCATCCGCATCGACCCGGCGCTGCGCAAAGATCCCGAGGCCAAGCGCGCGCTGATGGCCCGGGCCGACATCGTGGTGCTGTGCCTGCATGATGACGCCGCGCGCGAATCGGTCGCCATGATCGACGCCCTGCCCGGCCCCAGGCCCCGCATCATCGACGCCAGCACCGCTCACCGCGTGGCCGAGGGCTGGACTTACGGCTTCCCCGAGCTGTCCCCGGCCCAGCGCGCTGCCGTGCAAACGGCCGAGCGCGTGGCCAACCCGGGCTGTTACGCCACCGGCGCCATTGCCCTGCTGCGCCCGCTGGTGGATGCCGGCCTGCTGCCCGCCGACCATCCCGTTGCGCTGCCTGCCGTCAGCGGCTACAGCGGCGGCGGGCGCCCCATGATTGAGGCCTACGAAGCCGGGCAGGCCCCCGCCTACGAGCTGTACGCGCTGGGCCTGGCGCACAAGCACATTCCGGAAATCATGCGCTATGGCCGCCTGGCGCGCCGTCCCATCTTCATCCCCGGCGTGGCCAACTTCGCGCAAGGCATGCTGGTAGAGCTGCCCCTGCACCTGGATACCTTGCCCGGCCAGCCCAGCGCAGAGCAACTGGCCCAAACCTATGCCGCCCACTATGCGGGCAGCGCCTGGGTCAGCGCCGAGCCAGCGACCGAGGACGGCAAGCTGGCCGCCACGACGCTGGCAGGCAGCAACCGGCTGGAGATCCGCGTCTTTGGCAACCCGCAGCACGCGCACGCCGTGTGCGTGGCCCGGCTGGACAACCTGGGCAAAGGCGCCAGCGGCGCTGCGGTGCAAAACCTGGCGCTGATGCTGGGCCTGGAGCTGCCCGCCGAACCGCGCGCATAGAACCACGCCCGCCGCCTATGGACACATACAGCTACCTGGGCGCCATCGGCGCCAGCGCCCTGATGACGCTGGCGACGCTGCTGCCCATTGCCAACCCCACCAGCTCAGCGCCGATTTTTCTGACGCTCACCGAAGGCGCGTCGGAAAAAACCCGTCAGGAGCTGGCGCGCAAAATCGCCCGCAACGTCTTTTTCCTGCTGCTAGGCGCCACGCTGCTGGGCTCTTTCGTGCTGGATATTTTCGGCATCTCGCTGGCCATCGTGCGCGTGGGCGGCGGCCTGCTGGTGATGAGCATCGGCTGGCGCTTGCTCACCACCAACAGCGCCGAATCGCCGCGCGCAGCCAAGATCGCCGAGAACTACACACCCGAGATGGTGCGCTCGCAAGCGTTCTTCCCCCTGTCGTTCCCGCTCACCTGCGGGCCAGGCACCATCTCGGCCGCCATCACCGTGGGCGTGAGCCTGGCCTCGCCCAGCGCCGCTGTCTCCGCCGTGCGCACCGTCGGCGCGATGGCCGGGCTGCTGGCCATTTCCGTTCTGGTGTTTCTCAGCTACCGCTACGCCGAATACCTGCTGCGCCTGCTGGGCGAGACGGGCACCGTCGTATTCCTGCGCCTTTCCGCCTTCATCCTGCTGTGCGTCGGCATCCAAATCTTCTGGGATGGCGCAAGCACGCTGCTCATTGACGCCATTCGCAACGGCACGGTGTGATGCGCTCCAGCTAAGGCCAGACATTCATCCACACATCCTGTGGATAACTTTGTGGAAAAACGCTTTATAGCGTTCAGAAAACACGGCGGATATTGGCTTGGCGCTGGATCGCCTATTTTTTACGCATCCTGCACCAGCCATTGAATATCATAAAAATCAAATGGTTATGGATTGATCCTCAGGAAAACATCAGGATTTGACCCCCAACCCCTTGTTCCCTTCAGCCCTCCTGGGCGCGTGTGCATAAATGGCCCGTGCAACACGCTGCACACTGCGAAAGCGCCCTGCCTCAGCATGACAAAAGGCCCCAACCCGGGGCCTTTTGTCATGACAGCCCTCCGGTAGCATCAAACGCAGCGGAACGGCCAAGATTTTACAAATCAAAAGGAAAAAATTACCCTGTTTCGGCAATCCCGGCAATAAATCGCTTTTCCTTTTGAAAGAAATAATTATTGCACGGGCGCAGGCGGTGCACCATTGGCCTGTTGCTGCTGTTGCTGTTCGTACATGGCCTGGAAGTTGATTTCCGCCAGATGCACGGGCGGGAAGCCTGCGCGGTTGATGACGTCGGCAATGTTGCCGCGCAAATAGGGATAGACGATTTGCGGGCAAGCCACGCCCAGCACCACGCCCATCTGGTCTTCGGGGATATTGCGCACTTCGAAAATCCCGGCCTGCTTGGCCTCCACCAGGAACAGGGTTTTGTCTTCAATCTTGGTGTGCACAGTGCCCGTCACGGTGATTTCAAACACCCCGTCCACCAGGTTGTTGGCGGCCACAGCCAGTTGGATATCCACGCTGGGCTGGTGTTGCTCGAGCAAGATGGCGGGCGAGTTGGGCTGCTCCAGCGACAGATCTTTCAGATAGACGCGCTGAATCTGGAACACGGGTTGCTCAGGTTGGTTGTTGGTTTCTTCAGCCATGCGGCAAGCTTTCTCAAATGGAGGGGGGATACGACGGCCACAGGGCGCAGAAGCCGGAAGGCCCTCCGCGCCATACGGCGCAAAGCCGCACAAACGCGGCTTTGTGCGGCCTATTATGCAAGCAATCCGGCACTACGCGGGCGGGGGCGCAGCGCCCAGTCGCTTCAGCCTTGCAGCAGCGGCAGCAGGCCGCCGCGGGCGTCCAGCGCGGCCAGATCGTCAAAGCCGCCCACATGGGTATCGCCAATATAGATTTGCGGCACGGTGCGCCGGCCCGTGCGCTGCATCATCACTTCGCGCTCGGCGGGCTGAAGATCCACGCGGATTTCTTCAATCGCCTCCACGCCGCGCTCTTTGAGCAATTGCTTGGCGCGCAAGCAATAGGGACAGGTGCCAGTGGCATACATGGTGACGGTGGGCATGGTGGGGCTTCTCGCGAAAAAGGATGGGAGGGGAAAGAGAGAGTCGATAAAAACCTTGCGCTGGCCCGCCCAGGGAGGCGTGTGGCCGAGAACAGGCACTCAGCGCGTGGCAATCGGCAAACTGGCATCGCGCCAGGCTTTCATGCCGCCTGCGACGAGCTGCGCCTGCTCGTAGCCGAGCTTTTTCGCCACGGCAACGGCCCGGTTGGCGCTCACGCCGCTGTTGCACACAAACAGCACAGGCGCCGTTTTGTTTTTGACGGCCGTGGGCAATTGCTGCTCCAACTGCGCCAACTCCAGGTTTTTCGCGCCTTTGATGTGGCCAGCGGCAAACTCCTGCGCCGTGCGGATATCGATCACGGTGGCCTTTTCCTTGTTCATCTTCTGCACCGCTTGCGCTGCGCTGATGCCCGTTTGCTTGCCTGCGGCCAGCGATGGCGCAAACAACATGGCCCCGGAGACAAGGGCCAGAGCGAGCAAATACCAGTTATCCAAAAAAAATTCCATGACTGCGCAATCCGTGGTGAGGGCGGGTGGCCCATGAAAAAACGCCGCCTGGCAACGCGCCCAGGCAGCCAGCGGGGAAAAAGCGCGGCATTTTAGATGCGTGCGATGAACTTTGCGCTCGCCCGCGCGGGCGCTGGCGCTGGCGCCAATGCCATAATTTGCGCTTTCGCCCGCAGCGCCGCGCTGGCGGCTTTTCTTTTTGGATCAAGGAATTTCCCGTTATGGAAGCTGGCCCGAGTGGGTCGCTTTCAGCCGTTTTGCCCGCTCAGGCGCTGGCTTGAGAGAGCCTGCGCGCAATCCCTGCGCGCCTGGGCAAGGGGGCTGGAAGCGACGCCAATGACCTTTTTCACCCCTGCCCCTGCAACCGCCGTCGTGGAGCGCGCCCATGCTCAATATCTTCACCCTGGTCAATGGCCGTCTCGTGCAAAAAGACATCGAGACGCTGGAAGATCTCACCCAAATGCAGCCCGTGTGGGTGGATATGGAATCGCCCACGCCGGAGGAAAAGGGCTGGATCAAGCAGCATTTTTCGCTGCTCATCCCCGACGATGCGGTGGATGACGACATCGAGGAATCGGCGCGTTTTTACGAGGAGGACAACGGCGAGCTGCACATCCGCAGCGACTTTCTCATCGATGACGATTCGCCGCGCTACGTGCGCGTGGCCTTCATCATGAATTTGCAAAACCCCGAGCTGCGCAGCCACAACGTGCTGTTCTCCATCCGCGAGGACGATGTGCCGGTGTTTCGCCTCTTTCGCCTGCGCGCGCGGCGCATTCCCGGCCTGATCGAGGACTGCAAGGAGGTGTTGCTGAGCCTGTTCGACACCGATGCGGAGTATTCGGCCGATTCGCTGGAGTGGATTTACGACGAGCTGGACGCGGCCAGCCAGCGCATTCTCTCGGGCGAGGTCAACGACGAGCAGGCCGGCGAGGTGCTGGGCAGCATCGCACGCCACGAGGATTTGAACGGCAAGATCCGCCGCAACATGATGGATACGCGCCGCGCCGTGAGCTTTCTGATGCGCAGCAAAATCCTCAGCGCCGAGCAGTTCGAGGATGCGCGCCAGATCCTGCGCGACATCGAGTCGCTGGACAGCCACACGGCGTTTTTGTTCGACAAGATCAACTTCCTGATGGATGCCACCGTCGGTTTCATCAACATCAACCAGAACAAGATCATCAAGCTGTTCTCGGTGGCCAGCGTGGCGCTGCTGCCGCCGACGCTGATTGCCAGCATTTACGGCATGAACTTCCAGTTCATGCCCGAGCTGGGCTGGAAGTACGGCTACCCCTTCGCGCTGGGGCTGATGATCGCCAGCGCCGCCCTGCCCATGCTGTATTTCCGCCGCAAGGGTTGGCTGAAATAAGCGGGCTTGCCACCTCCGATATTTCCAATCAAAAGAAAACCCACATCAATACCATCATGCCAAAACCTGCATGTTTTGTTTCCTTTGATTTATAAAAGACAAGCCGCTATTACCAATCAGGGGAATGAAAATACCCCTGTTTCGGCAATGTGGGCAAAGGGATGGTTTTCTTTTGAAATGGAATCACCGTCAGCGCAGCCAGGCCATGACGCCTTCGCCCTCGCCGCCCCTTGACGGCGCGCCACCCTCCAGGATGTGGCGCGCCAGCATCTTGCCTAGCTCCACGCCCCATTGGTCGAAGCTGTTGATGCCCCACAGCCGCCCGGCCACGAAGGTTCGGTGCTCGTACAGCGCAATCAGCGCGCCCACGCTGGCGGGGTCAAGCCGGTCGAGCACCAGCATGGTGCTGGGCCGCCCGCCGGGGCAATGGGTGTAGGGCGGGCCATCGCGGCGCCCTTCGGTCAGCGCCCGCGCTTGCGCCACGGCATTGGCCAGCAGCGCGCGGTGCTGCGCATCGCTGCCCAGCCCCCTCTCGCGCACCACGATGAATTCCACCGGGATGATTTGCGGCCCCTGGTGGATGAGCTGGAAAAACGCATGCTGGCCATTGGTGCCCGCCTCGCCCCAGACCACGGGCGCGGTGGCGATGGGCAGCGGCTGGCCCGCGCTGTCGCAGCCCTTGCCGTTGCTCTCCATCTCCAGTTGCTGCAAATACGCGGGCAAACGCCGCAGGCCGTGGCTGTAGGGCGCAATGCAGCGCGTGGCCAGGCCGTGGAAGTTGCGGTACCACACATCCAGCAAGGCCAGTTGCACCGGCAGATTGCGCGCCAGCGGCGTGTGGCGAAAGTGCAAATCCATCGCGTGCGCCCCGGCCAGCAGCGCGCGAAAGTGCGCACTGCCCACGGCGATGGCAATCGACAGGCCGATGCTGGACCACAGCGAAAACCGCCCGCCCACCCAATCGGCAAAGGGGAAGATGGTTTGCACGCCAAAGGCTTGCGCGGCCTGGCAGTTGCTGGTCATGGCGACAAAACGCCGGGCGATAAGCTGGCGCAACGGCTCGGGCAGGCGCTCGGGCAGCGGCGAGGTCGCCTCTGCTGCGCCCGCCCAGCCATGCGCTTGCAGCACCCAGGCGCGCGCGGCCTGGGCGTTGACCACCGTCTCGGCCGTGCCAAAGGATTTGGAAGCCAGCAAAAACAGGGTGCGGGCGGGATCAAGCTCGCGCAGCTTCAGGCCCAGATCGTCGCCATCCATGTTGGAGACGAAATGCACGCGCTTGCCTTGGCCTTTACGGCTATCGCCTTCGCCATCGCGGAAGGCTTCCAGCGCCTGCACCACCACTGCGGGCCCCAGATCCGAGCCGCCAATGCCGATGTTGACCACGTCGGTGATGCTGGCATCGGCGCGCACCTGCTCGGCAAATTGCAAAAACGCCTGTTGCGCCGCGCGCGTCTCGGCCAGGGCCGCCTCGGTGGCGGCATCGCCGCTGTGGAAATCCTCCGGGCAGCGCAGCAGCACATGCCAGGCGGCGCGCTGCTCGGTGGTGTTCAGCGCCGCCCCGGCAAACAAGGCTTCGATGGAGGCGGGCAGCGCGCAGGCGTGGGCCAAATCGTTGAGCAGGCCGCTGGTGGCTTCATCGAGCCAATTGCGCGAAAAATCGGCCCGGATGCCCGGCGCCTGCAAAGCCATGCGCGCAAAGCGCCCCGCATCGCTGCGCAGGGCCTGGCGTACGTCGAAATGCTGGCCGCTGCGCTGGAAATGCTGCTGCAAGGCGTGCCATACGGCGGTCTGGTCGCAGCGCGGCGTCAGCGGGGGCGGAGGGGCTTGCACGGTCACGGGCTGGAGGGCGGGCAAACTGGCGAGGGCGGGCGCAAGGCTGCCTTCTCACTCCCAGGGATCTTGTTCTTCCCCGCGCAGGCGGCGCTGCTCGCGCTGCCAGCGGCGGTGTTTTTTCGACTGCCACATGCCCAGGCCGAAACAGACGATGGCCACCATTTGCCCCACCTGCCAGACGATGGCGCTCACATGCTTGCCCAGGCCCACTTTCGCCTCCGCCGCAGAAGGGCTGCTCAAGGCGTACATCAGGCTGGCAAACGACACCAGCACGCAAACCAGCGCCAGCGACCACCAGACGATGGCCCATTTGCGGTGCGCCGGCTCGGTCACAGCACTGTCGCTCACAGGGGCTGAGGGAGAGGAGGAATCAACCATGAGGGGAATCGACATTACGAAAAACAGCCCTGCACAAGCCGCACGCGCCAGGCGTCCGGCCAGCGCATGCGCGAGAGGCTACCAGCGCACGCAACCGCAGCCACTTAGCCCGCGCGGTAATTGGGCGCTTCCTTGGTGATTTGCACGTCGTGCACGTGGCTTTCGCGAAAGCCCGCCGAGGTGATTTGCACGAACTCGGCGCGCTCGCGCATGTCCTCGATCGTGGCGCAGCCGCAATAGCCCATGGCGGCGCGCACGCCGCCGGCCATTTGGTAGATGATGGCCACCAGCGAGCCTTTGTAGGGCACGCGGCCTTCGATGCCTTCGGGCACGAGCTTGTCGGCACTGGCGTTGCCGGTGCTGCTTTCCTGGAAGTAGCGGTCGGCGCTGCCTTGCTGCATGGCGCCGATGCTGCCCATGCCGCGGTAGCTCTTGTAGCTGCGGCCCTGGAACAGCACGATCTCGCCGGGCGCTTCTTCCGTGCCGGCGAAGATGCTGCCCATCATCACGGTGCTGGCGCCGGCGGCGATGGCCTTGGCGATGTCGCCCGAGTAGCGCACGCCGCCATCGGCGATCAGCGGCACGCCTGTGCCGTGCAGGGCCTTGGCGACGTTGTCGATGGCGGTGATTTGCGGCACGCCCACGCCGGCCACGACGCGGGTGGTGCAGATGGAGCCGGGGCCGATGCCGACCTTGACGGCATCCGCGCCTGCTTCGGCCAGGGCGCGCGCGGCCTCGCCGGTGGCGATGTTGCCGCCGATCACATCCACCTGCGGGTAGTTTTGCTTGACCCAGCGCACGCGCTCGATCACGCCCTTGCTGTGGCCGTGGGCGGTGTCCACCACGATGGCGTCCACCCCGGCCTTGACCAGGGCCTCGACGCGCTCCTCGGTGCCTGCGCCTACGCCCACGGCGGCGCCCACGCGCAGGCGGCCGTCGGCATCGCGCGCGGCGTTGGGGAAGGTGGTTTGCTTGGTGATGTCCTTGACGGTAATCAGCCCTTTGAGTTCAAAGGCGTCGTTGACCACCAACAGGCGCTCGATCTTGTGCTTGTTCAGCAGCGCCTTGGCCTCTTGCAGCGAGGCGCCTTCGGGCACGGTAATGAGGCGCTCGCGCGGCGTCATGATTTCGCGCACGGGCAGGTCGAAGCGGTTTTCAAAGCGCAAATCGCGGCTGGTGACGATGCCCACGACCTTGCGCCCTTCGACCACGGGGAAGCCGGAAATGCCCAGCTCCTCGGAGAGGTCGATCACATGGCGCACGGTTTGATCGGGCGCAATCGCCACCGGATCGCGCACCACGCCCGATTCGTGGCGCTTGACCTTGAGCACCTGCGCGGCCTGTTCCTGGGCCGAGAGGTTTTTGTGCACGATGCCCATGCCGCCCTCTTGCGCCAGGGCGATGGCCAGGCGCGCCTCGGTCACGGTGTCCATCGCGGCCGAGACCAGGGGCAGATTCAGGCGGATGTTGCGGGAGAACTGGGTCGCCAAAGAGGTGTCTTTGGGAAGGATTTGCGAGTACGCAGGTACCAGCAGAACGTCGTCAAAGGTGAGTGCTTTGCCGAGAAGACGCATAAAGGTTTTCTCCAAAAGGGGCGATTGTATGCGTGCCGCCCTCCTCCAGTCAGCAGCGGCCGGCAATCAACCGACCTTTCAGCCCCGCCTTTATTACAAATCAAAAGAAATATAAAAACCTTATTTCGGCAATATGGAATGGAAATTTTGTTTTCATAATTAAACTATTGATTGATAGATTTGATTGGCAAGAACTTTCAAGGCGCCACATCTTCACCAATGCCGTGCTCGACCATGTACACGGCGATCTGCACGCGGCTGTGCAGGTTGAGCTTTTTCAGCACGTTTTGCACGTGGATTTTGACCGTGCTCTCGGTCACGTCCAGCTCGCGGGCGATGGCCTTGTTGCTGTCGCCGCGCGCCAGCAGTTGCGCCACTTGCAGCTCGCGGGCGGTGAGCTTGCTGCGCTGGCCCTGGGCCTCGGCGCTGGGCGCAGGCGGCGGGGGCGGCGCCTGGTTGCGAAATTGCTCGACGAGCTTGACCGTCATGCCCGGGTCGATCACCGGCTCGCCCGCCACGGCGCGGCGGATGCTGGCCACCAGCGCATCGGCATCGATGTTTTTCACCAGATAGCCGCGCGCGCCGCTGCGCAGCGCCTGGGCCAGTTCCTCGCCGTCTTCGGAGACGGTGAGCACGATGACCGCGCAGGCGGGCAGGTCTTGCGCGAGGATGTGCAGCACCTCCAGGCCGCTCAGACCGGGCATGTTCAAGTCCAGCAAGATCACGTCGGGTTGCAGTTCGCGTGCGCGCTTGAGGCCCTCGATACCGTCGGCGGCCTCAGCCACCACCTCGAAATCACTCTGGCGCTTGAGCAGCAGGCGCAGGCCGGAGCGAAACAGCGTGTGGTCGTCAATCAGCAAAATGCGAATGGCGGGGGTGGTTTTGTCTTTTTTCATCGGGTGTTTATCTCGGGTTTTCAGGCAGCTTGCCGCTCGCCGGCTGGCAGCGTCAATACGACGCGGGCGCCTTGGCCGGGCGCCGATTCCAGACGGATGCCGGCGTTCATGCGCGCAGCGCGCTCGCGCATGATATGCAGGCCCACATGCGCTTCGCTGCGCGCGGCGACTTCAGCGGGGTCGTAGCCCTGGCCGTCGTCTTGCACTTGCAGGGTGAAGTCGCGCCCGTTGTCGATGCGGACATGCACATGCCGGGCCCGGGCATGCTTGCGGATGTTGGACAGCGCCTCCTGCAACACAAACAGCACCTGCAATTGCTGATCGGGCGCCAGCGGCGCGCCCTTATCGTATTGGATATCCAGCGTCGTCTGGCAGCCGCTTTGGCGGCGAAATCGCTCCACCGTATCGCTGATGGCCTCACTCAAATCGCCTTGCCTGAGGCGGCTGCGGAAATTGGTGAGCAGCTCGCGCACGTCCTGGTAACTGTCCTCCACACCCGTGCGCAGCAGGGGCAGGATTTCGTCAATCTCCTGCTCGTCATGGCGCTGCCTGGCGTCTTCCAGCAACTGCAATTGCAAATTGAGGAAATTCAGCCCCTGCGCCAGGCTGTCGTGCAAGCCCTGGGCGACCAGGCTGCGCTCTTGCACCACGGCCAGCTCACGCGCCTTGGCATCCAGGCGGCGGTTTTCCAGCGCCACCCCCAATAGCTGCCCCAGCGATTGCAGCAGCTCGCGCGCAGCGGGCGAGAGATCATGGGCCTGGCGAAAGTGCAGGGAGTACGAGCCCAGCGTGGCATCGCGCGCAACGATGGGGAACACGGCCACGCTGGTAAAACCATCGCGGCGGCAATCCAGCGCAGGGCTGCGCCCCAAATCCTGAATCATGATGACGCGCTCGCCCAGCGCGCGCCCGTCCTGCGTCACCTGGCCGCAATGGCAATCGCCCGCAGGCATGCAGTACTCGGATTCTGTCAGCGCCTGCGACAGCCCAAAGGAAGCCACCAGGTTCAACTGCGCGCTGCCCGCATCCAGCGCGCGCACGCTGGCGCCATCGGCGCCCACTTGCTGAACCACGCGACACAAGAACCCCTCGCACATGGCCTCGATGTCGTTGGGCTGATTCAGAAAGGCCGCCATGTCATACAGCACGCGGATTTGCCGGTTTTGCTCGGCCAGTTGGCGCGTTTTGTTCTCCACGCGCCGCTCCAGGCCGCTGTAGAGGCTTTGCAGCTCATCGGCCATCTGGTTGTAGCCGCGCGCCAGGTGGCCAAACTCATCGCGCCGCCCGACGTACAAGCGGGTGCTGAAATCGTGCGCGGTCATGCGCTGCAAGCCCTCGCGCAGCGTGCGCATCGGCTCGATGATCCACAAATACAGCAGGTAAATCATCACCATCGTGCCCAGCACCGCAAACGCCGCCAGGCCCCATTGCGCCAGGCGCAGCACGACGATTTTGCGGTCGTTGTCGCGCTCGATCATGCCCACGAAGGCATCGATTTGCTGCACGGTGCCGGGCAACTGCGCCATATACGCGCCGGCATCGCCCGTTTGCAGGGCCAGCAGCGCCTGGGGCTTGCCCACCTCGCGCCACAGCCGCCCCACCTCGGCGAGCTTGCGGCGCACGATGGGGTCTTCAGCCAGCACGACGGGGCGCAAATCACCTTTTTCCAGGCGCGCCAGCGTGGCATCAATCGTCTGCATCTGCTGGCGCACCATCTCCTCGGAAGGCGGCGTTTGCAGCAACCCCACCGCCACGCGCGTGGAGAGCATGCGCAAGCTGCCCGCATCGTTGATCGCCGCGCCCGCGCCCTCGAAACGCCAGGACAGCCACAAGGTGGCGCCAATCATGCCCAGCACCATCGCCAGCGCCACCAGCGAGCTGAGCACAATGCGTGCGGCCAGACGCTGCCCATGACGGGGCGGGGCCCTGGGCGGGGAAGCATCACTGGGCACATCGCGGAGCGGTTCGCTGGGACGCTCGCTTGCCGGATCGCTGGAAAGCTGGCCGTTCTGGCTCATCGTTGGGGCGCATCACATCGGGGGCACAGGCGCGCATTGTCCGTCAGTTCCACCTCTCTCCATGCACCGCCGCACGCCTTGCCGGCGCGTCGGCAAGGGCACAATAGCCGCCCATGAACACGGCAGCCCCCACTCCCCCCTCCCCATCCACCGATACCCCGGCCCTGATGCGCCGCCTGGGCCAGCAGGCCCGCCAGGCCAGCGCCCGCATGGCCATTGCCAGCGCCAGCGCCAAGGCCCAGGCCCTGCACGCGCTGGCGGGCCTGCTGCGCCAGCACACCAGCGCCTTGCAAACCGAAAACGCCCGCGACATCGAGCGCGCCCGCGCCGCCGGGCTGGCCGGGCCGATGCTCGACCGCCTCCTGCTCACCCCCAAGGCGCTGGAAACGGCCGCCCAGGGCTGCGAGCAACTGGCCGCCATGCCCGACCCCATTGGCGAAATCACCGGCATGCGCCAGCGCCCCAGCGGCATCCGCGTGGGGCAGATGCGCGTGCCCCTGGGCGTGTTCGGCATGATTTACGAAAGCCGCCCCAACGTCACCATCGAGGCGGCCAGCCTGGCCATCAAAAGCGGCAACGCCTGCATTCTGCGCGGCGGCAGCGAGGCCATCACCTCCAACCAGGCGCTGGCCGCGCTGGTGCGCCAGGCGCTGGCCGCGGCGGGTCTGCCTGAAGACGGCGTGCAGCTCGTGCCCACCACTGATCGCGCCGCCGTCGGCCAGCTCATCGCCATGCCCGAGTTTGTGGACGTCATCATCCCGCGCGGCGGCCGCGGCCTGATCGAGCGCATCAGCAGCGAGGCGCGCGTGCCCGTCATCAAGCATCTGGACGGCATCTGCCACACCTATGTGGACGATCCGTGCGACATCGAACAGGCCCTGACGGTGGCCGACAACGCCAAGACCCAGAAATACAGCCCCTGCAACGCCACCGAAACCCTGCTGGTGGCGCGCGGCGTGGCGGCGCAGTTTTTGCCGCGCATGGCCGCCATCTACGCCGCCAAAGGCGTGCAAATGCGCGTGACGGAGGAGGCCGCACCGCTGGTGCAAACCGCAGGCGCGGACATCACCGCCGCCACCGAGGAGGACTGGAGCAGCGAATACCTCGCCCCCATCATCAGCATCAAAATCGTCGCCGGGCTGGACGAGGCCATCGCCCACATCAACCGCTACGGCAGCGGCCACACCGACGCCATCCTCACCACCAGCCACCCGCACGCGCAGCGGTTTTTGCGCGAAGTCGATTCGGCCAGCGTCATGGTCAACGCCAGCACCCGCTTTGCCGACGGCTTCGAGTACGGCCTGGGCGCGGAAATCGGCATCAGCACCGACAAATTCCACGCCCGCGGCCCCGTCGGCGTGGAGGGGCTGACCTCGCTCAAATACATCGTGCTGGGCGAAGGGCACATCCGCCAATAACGCAAGCCCGCCTTTATTTACAAATCAAAGTAAAAACAGATTCATACCCATCATGCCTAAACTGGGTGAATATTTTTACTATTGATTTGTAATAAAAAGACCCCGAATCCCATTTCCCGGCCTGCCGGCGCGGGCTGTTTTTATGCCATCATCGCGCCCGCCCCAAGCTCCTCCCGCAAGCGCCTGGGGCGCCGTTACATCACCCACAACTTCAAGGACGACAATGAAACACCTCACCCGCCGCGCCTGCATGGCCGCCGCCGCTGCACTGACCCTGGGCCTGACCACCGCTGGCAGCGCCCTGGCCCAGGCCGGCAACTTCCCCAACAAACCCATCCGCATCCTCGTGCCCTTTGCCGCTGGCGGCACCACCGACATCATCACCCGCGCCGTCTCCGACACGCTGGGCAAAGAGCTGGGCGTGGCCGTCGTGGTCGATAACAAGGGCGGCGGCGGCGGCGTCATCGGCGCGACCGAAAACGCCCGCGCCACCCCCGATGGCTACAGCCTCAGCATCGCCACCGTCTCCACCATCGCCACCGCGCCCGCCATCAACCCCAATGTGAAGTACGACCCCGTGGCCGACTTCACCCCCATCATCAACATCGCCGCCACGCCCAACGTCCTCGTCGTCAACCCCAGCTTCCCGGCCAAAAGCTACGCCGAATTCGCCAGGGAAGTCGGCAGCAAGCCTGGCCAATACTCCTACGCCTCCTCGGGCACCGGCAGCATCCAGCACATGCTGATGGAACTGGTCAAAACCCTGGCCAAGCTGGACATGCAACACATCCCCTACCGCGGCGCAGGCCCGGCCCTCAACGACGTGGTCGCCGGCCAGGTGCCCATGCAGTTGGACAACCTGCCCTCCTCCCTGGCCTACATCAAGAGCGACCGCCTGCGCGCCATCGCCGTAGCCGCGCCCGAGCGCCTCAAGGCCCTGCCCGATGTGCCCACCTTCAAGGAAGTGGGCCTGGAGCCTGCCAACCGCATGGCCTTTTACGGCCTGCTTGGCCCCAAGGGCTTGCCACCTGAAATCGTGCAAAAACTCAACGCCGCGATGAAAAAAGCCCTGCAAGACCCGGCCGTGCGCAAGCGCATTGAGGACACCGGCTCCTTCATCATCGCCAACACCCCGGAAGAATTCGCCCAGCAAATCAAGGACGAATTCGCCGTCTATAAAGACGTGGTCGTGCAGCAAAACCTCAAGCTGAACTGATCGCCCACCCCAACACGCTCTAAGAGCCTGTTCAAAATCTCGGCGCGAGTGGACAAGAAGCGGTTTGGGATGGGCTGCAAGGCGCAAAACACAGCCATAGCGCCCGCTATGGCGAGGATTTGCAACGCCGCAGACCGCCCAAATCCGCTCTCTTGGCCGCCGTGCAAAGATTTTGAACAGGCTCTAAAGCCACGGGCATCCCCCGGTCAGCCACCCTTGACCGGGGGATGTTTTTTTATCCCCCTTGCCCGCACTACGCCCAGCCCGCCCGCCATGCCCCACACCCCTGCCCCCGGCCACGCGCCCCACACCGGCTGCGGCTGCCCGCACGGCCACCACGATCACCACAACCACGGGCACGAGCACAGCCGCGACTGCAACCACAGCCACGACCGCGACCGCCCGCTCCGCATTTACGTTTACTCCCCCTCGGGCGCCGTGCAAGACCGCGCCGCCTTCCGCCGCGGCCTGCGCCGCCTGGGCCAGGCGGGCTTTGCCGTCACCGTCGATGAAGACGCGCTGGCGCGCCACACCCGCTTTGCCGGCGCCCACGCCCAGCGCCTGGCCGCCCTGCACCGCGCCGCCGACAGCGGGGCGGACATCGCCCTCATCAGCCGTGGCGGCTACGGCCTCAACCACCTGCTGCCCGACATCGACTACCCCCGCCTGGCCGCCGCCATCGACCGCGGCACCGCCTTCATGGGCTTTAGCGACTTCACCGCCTTGCAACTGGCGCTGTGGCAGCGCACCGGCCGCATCACCTGGGCCGGCGCCAGCCTGGGCGCGGACTGGGGCGCGCCCGAAGGCGTGGACGAAATCACCCGGGCCTGCTTTGAAGACGTCGCCCTGGGCGTGGGCGAAGGCACGGGCTGGCGCATCGGCAAGGACTGCGCCGCCTACCAGGGCCTGCACATCGACGCCGCCACCCTTTGGGGCGGCAACCTCTGCGTGCTCGCCTCGCTGGTGGGCACGCCCTGGATGCCGCAGATTGAAGGCGGCATTTTGTTTCTGGAAGACGTGGCCGAGCCGCCCTACCGCATCGAGCGCATGCTGATGCAACTGGAGCAGGCGGGCATCCTGCACCGCCAGCGCGCCATCGTGCTGGGCCAGTTCACCGACGCGCGCGTGAGCGCGCACGACCGCGGCTTCAACCTCGCTAGCGTCACCGCCGCGCTGCGCCAGCGCCTGCCCATCCCCGTGCTCACCCGCCTGCCCTTCGGCCACGTGCGCACCAAAGTCTGCCTGCCCTTCGGCGCCACTGTGCAACTGGGCGTGACCGGGCGCGAAGCCTTCATCGTTTGGGGGCATGTCTGAGAGCCTGCCTAGCCCTCCAATTTCGAAAGAAAACTCACTCTCCACCCATTAAGCCAAAAACAGTCTATTTCTTCGCCCTTGAAATAGAAAATAAATTGCAAACCAAAGCAAATCGCACTTGTTATGCCCCATGCCAAAAGCGCGGCATTTTTTTGCTTTTGATATGAAAAACATCCCCCTGTCCCCGCCATGTGCGCAAGCGGCCTTGCGTGCGCTGCACGCTGTGCTGGGCGCGGCGGGCGCGGCGGCTTTGCTGGCGCTGCTGGCGCTGGTGGGGGCGGCGGTCTTGCTGCGCTATGGGCCGTGGTTGGGCCTGCGCTGGGTGGGGGCCGATGAATTGGCCGTCTGGCTGCACCTGGCCATGATTGCCCTGGCGGCGCCGCTGGCGTTGGGCAGCAGCCTGTCGATGCGGCTGGATGTGTTGCGCCAGGCCCTGCCGCCAGCGGGCCGGGCGGTGTGCGATGCCCTGGCCGATGCACTGACGCTGCTGAGCGCCTGGGTGATTGCCAGCGGTGCGTGGCAGTTGGTGCAGGCGCTGGGCGGCGCTTCGCCTGCGCTGGGCCTGCCCGAGTGGTGGCGGCTGGCGCTGTTTCTGCCCTGCGGCGCGCTGCTGGCCCTGCATGTGGCTTTGCTGCGCCTGAGCGAGGGGCGCTGGCGGCTTTTGCTGGCGGCGGCGGCGCTGGCGGGCGGCGTGGCCTGGGGCGCGCCAGGCGCTGGCTGGTGGGCGGCCCTGCCCTGGCCGCCCAGCGCGGCGGCGGCGCTGGTGGCGGCGCTGGGCATGGCGGTGGCGGCCCCGCTGCCCCACGCTTTTCTGGCGGCGGCGTGGCTGAGCATTCCGCTCTCGGCCGCGCAAGGCGGCGCGTTGAGCGCGCCGGTGCTGTTCAACGCGGCTGTGCATGGCATGTCGCCTTTCCTGCTGCTGGCGATTCCGTTTTTTCTGTTGGCGGGGGCCTGGCTGACGGCTTCGGGCATGGCGGCGCGGCTGGTGCGGCTGGCCGCCGCCCTGGTGGGGCACTGGCGCGCCGGGCTGGCGCAGACGACGCTGCTGACTTCGGTGTTTTTCTCCGGCGCGTCCGGCTCCTCCGTCGCCAACGCCGCGTTCGGCGCGGCGACTTTCCAGCGCGAGCTGGTGCAGCACGGCTACCCGCCTGCGCGGGCGGGGGCGCTGATCGCCGCGGCCTCGGTGCTGGATAACCTCATCCCCCCTTCCATCGCCTTGCTGATTCTGGCCTCCGTCACGCAATTGCCGGTCGGGCGGCTGTTTGTCACCGGCGCTTATGCCGGGCTGCTCATGGCCTTGTGCCTGGGGCTGGCTTTCCACTGGACGGCCAGGCGCACCGATCCTCGGGCCGCCCCGGCCCTCACGCCAAGCCCCACGCAAAACCCCACGCCAGCAGGCGCGCCGCCCGCCCGCCCGGCCCGCGCCAGTGCTGCCCAGCGCCGCGCCGCCGCCGTGGGCGCGCTGCCTGCGCTGGGGCTGGCCGTGATCGTGCTGCTGGGCATCCGCCTGGGCCTGGTGACGACGACCGAGGCCGCCGCCCTGGCCGCGCTCTACACCCTGGGCCTGAACCTGTGGCAGCGCAGCGGCGCGCGCGCAGTGTGGCAGGCCGTGCGCCACAGTGCGACCGAGGCCGCAGCCATCGCCTTGCTCATCGGCTCGGCCGCGCCGCTGGCGTTTTTGCTGGCGCTCGATGGCATCCCTGCCGCGTTGGCGCAATGGTCTTCACAGTGGGCCGGCAGCCTGGGCGCGGGCGTGGCGCCTGTGGCGCTGATGGCGTGTTTGCTGCTGTTGGCTGCCGGCCTGGTGCTGGATATCGGCGCAGCCATCGTCTTGCTCGCGCCGCTGCTGCTGCCCCTGGCGGTGCAGGCCGGGGCCGATCCGGTGGCGTTTGGCGTGGTGATGGTGGTGGCGCTGATGATTGGCGGCCTCACGCCGCCGGTGGGCTTGCTGGTGTTCGTCGTCGCGGGCGTCAGCGGCGTGCCCGCCCGGCAGGTGTTCGCCGCGGGCTGGCCGTATCTGCTGGCCCTGCTGGCGGCGCTGGCCTTGCTGTGCGCCACGTTGCTCTAGCGGGCTGCCAGAGCCTGTGCCCAGACGGTGTTACATTGGCTTGTACTGCGCCCGCCCCCGCCGATGCTGCGCCGGGGGCCTTTCTTTTCATCGACTCACCCTTTGCCGCCATGACTTTCTTGCAACTGCTGGGCATTGCCGCCCTGACTGTGGTGTTGTTATGCGTGTTGCTGCTGCTGGCGCTGCGTTATGCGCTGCCGTGGTGGATCAAGCGCAAGCTGCTGGCCAACCTGGGGGCGGCCGAGCTGGTAACGCCCGTGGCTGCGCGCGTGCGCCTGCAACGCCAGAACCTGCAATGGCAGCAAGAGGGCATGCCTGCGCTGGTGCAGGCGCTCAAGCAAGCGGGCTACCAATCGGCCGGGCGCTATGAGGTGGATGCGCTGCCGTTCATGCAACTGTGGGCGGGCACCCATGCCGATGGCAGCTTTGCCGTGGCCTACGACCACCCGCAATTGCCGCCGTGGTTTGACCTGGCGCGCCGCAACCGGCAGGGCGTGCACGCAGGCGTGAGCACCTCTTTGGCGCCAGACCCGGCCTTTATCCCTGATGAGTGGAACATCCTGCACGATGCCAGCCTGACGCCGCGCCAGGCGCACGAGGCGCTGCACCAGTTGGCGCTGCCGGGCGAGCCGCTGCCCATCCAGCCGCGCAGCTTTGCCAAGGCGTACGAGATCATGTACGCCATGAGCGCCGACCACGCACTGGCCGGGCCGCCGCCGACCTTGCAGGCCATGCTGGACAAAAGCGCGCGGCTGGCCCGCGCCATCGGCAAGCCGCCGCCAGCGCCCACGCCCGAGCAGCAACACACCGCACAGGAGCAGCAGCGCATCATCTGGCGCAGCGCGCTGGAGGAAGCCTTGCTGGACCACTTCCTGCACAGCGGCGCGCTCAGCGCCGTCGAATTCGAGCAGGTGCGCGATACGGTGTGCATCGTGCACGAGCGCCTGACGGAAGATGAGGTCATCGACATCGCCCTGCGCGCCAGCCCGCTGCACGCGCCCAACCCCGCCATGGCCCAGGCGCTGAAGGCGTGCCGCAGCGCCGATGCACGCTTTGACGCGATCCAGAACCTGCTGCCGCCTTCGCAGCGTCTGCGTTGGCTCGGCCAGGTCAGCCGCCCCCTGCCAGCGTGCATTTACGACAGCCGCCCCGCCTATGCGCCCGATGAGGACGAGCAAGACGACAGCCCCCTGCCAGCGCCCGGACAGCCTTGACGGGGCAAGACAAAAAAACAAATCAAAAGAAAAACCAATCAATAACCATCATGCCGAAACAAGGAAGTTTCATTTCTTTTGATTTGTAAAATAAAGCTGCAAAACGCATGAAAAAGCCTGCCCGCGCCATCGTGGCGCGGGCAGGCTTTTCTGATGCGGCTGCGCCGCAAGCCCTGGGTTCAGGTCAATTGCCCGTGGCAATTCTTGTACTTCTTGCCGCTGCCGCACGGGCACGGATCGTTGCGGCCCACGCGCGGCACCTGCTGCGCAGGCCCGCCGTCGGCAAAGGCGGCCTCGGCATTGGTGTGGTCGATGGCGCGCTGGGTGAAGGCTTCGGCCTGGTCCTCCATCTGCTCGGCCGCTTGCTCGACCTCGGCGGGGTCCTGGATCTTCACGCGCATGATGATGCGGGTGATTTCGCTGCTGGCGCCGTCGATCATCAGCCGAAACAGCTCGAAAGCCTCGCGCTTGTACTCCTGCTTGGGCTGCTTTTGCGCAAAGCCGCGCAGGTGGATGCCCTGGCGCAGGTAATCGAGCGCGCTGAGGTGCTCGCGCCAGGCGTGGTCGAAGGTTTGCAGCAGCACCACGCGCTCGAAGTGGTTGAATCGCTCGGCGCCGACCTGGGCGACTTTCTGCTCATAGGCGGCGTTGGCCGCTTCCAGCACGCGATCGAGCACATCCTCGGCGGTGATGGAGTCGGCCGCCTGCACCTGCGCGGCCAGATTCAGGTGCAAATCCCAATCCTGCGCCAGCTCGGTATCGAGCGCGGCGACGTTCCATTGCTCCTCCATCGAATCGGCGGGCACATGGCGGTGCACCAGATCGGTGAAAGTGGCCTGGCGCATGCCCGCCACCACTTCGGCCACGCTGGCCGCATCCAGGACTTCGTTGCGCTGGGCGTAAATGACTTTGCGCTGCTCGTTGGCAACGTCGTCGTAATCGAGCAATTGCTTGCGGATGTCGAAGTTGCGCGCCTCGACCTTGCGCTGGGCCGATTCGATGCTGCGCGTGACCATGCCCGCCTCGATGGCTTCGCCCTCGGGCATCTTCAGCCGCTCCATGATGGCGCGCACGCGATCGCCCGCGAAGATGCGCATCAGCGGGTCGTCCAGCCCCAGATAAAAGCGCGAGGAACCGGGGTCGCCCTGGCGGCCCGAGCGGCCGCGCAACTGGTTGTCGATGCGGCGCGATTCGTGGCGCTCGGTGGCGATGATGCGCAGCCCGCCCAGCTCCTTGATCTTGGCGTTGTCGGCCTTCCACTGCTGGCGCAGGGCGTCGATTTGCTGCTGGCGCGCGGCCTCGTCCAGCGCCTCGTCGGCCTCCAGCGCGGCCACTTGTTTTTCGATGTTGCCGCCCAGCACGATGTCGGTGCCGCGCCCGGCCATGTTGGTGGCGATGGTGATCATGCCCTCGCGCCCGGCCTGGGCAATGATGTCGGCTTCGCGCTCGTGCTGCTTGGCGTTGAGCACCTGGTGCGCCAGGCCCGCCTGAGTCAGCAGGTTGGAGATGATTTCGGAGTTTTCGATGGAGCTGGTGCCCACCAGCACCGGCTGGCCGCGCTCGTGGCATTCGCGGATATCAGCAATGGCGGCGGCGTATTTCTCGCGCGTGGTTTTGTAAACGCGGTCGAGCTGATCCTCGCGCTGGCTCTTGCGGTTGGGCGGGATGATGACGGTTTCCAAGCCGTAGATTTCCTGGAACTCGTAGGCCTCGGTATCGGCCGTGCCCGTCATGCCGGCGAGCTTGCCGTACATGCGGAAATAGTTCTGGAAGGTGATGGAGGCCATGGTGGTGTTTTCGGCCTGGATGCGCACGCCCTCCTTGGCTTCGACGGCTTGGTGCAAGCCCTCGCTCCAGCGCCGCCCGGCCATCAGGCGGCCGGTGAATTCATCGACGATGATGACCTCGTCGTTTTGCACCACGTAATGCTCATCGCGGTTGTAGAGCGTGTGTGCGCGCAACGCACCGTAGAGGTGGTGCACCAGCATGATGTTGCCGGGATCGTAGAGCGAGGAGCCTTCGGCCAGCAGGCCATGCTCGGCCAGGATGCGCTCGGCCGTTTCGTAGCCCTGGTCGGTCAGGTGCACCTGGCGCGCTTTCTCGTCCACCGTGTAGTCGCCCGGGGTGATGACGCCCTCGCCCGTGCGCGGATCAGCCTCGCCCTCCTGGCGCACCAGTTGCGGCGCGATGGCGTTCATGGCCAGATAGACCCGGGTGTTGTCCTCGGCCGGGCCGCTGATGATCAGCGGCGTGCGCGCTTCGTCGATGAGGATGGAGTCCACCTCATCCACGATGGCGTAATGCAGGCCGCGCTGCACGCGGTCGGCCGCTTCATAGACCATGTTGTCGCGCAGGTAGTCGAAGCCGTATTCGTTGTTGGTGCCGTAGGTGATGTCGGCCTGGTAGGCCGCTTGCTTGACCTCTTTGGGCAGGCTGGCGAGGTTGATGCCCACGGTCAGGCCCAGGAAGTTGTAAAGCCGCCCCATCCACTCGGCATCGCGGCGCGCCAGGTAGTCGTTGACCGTCACCACATGCACGCCCTTGCCTTGCAAGGCGTTGAGGTACACGGGTAGCGTGGAAGTCAGCGTCTTGCCCTCGCCGGTGCGCATTTCGGCAATCTTGCCGTAATGCAGCGCCATGCCGCCGATGAGCTGCACGTCGAAATGGCGCATCTTCATCACGCGCTTGGAGGCTTCGCGCACCACGGCAAAGGCTTCGGGCAACAGATGGTCGAGGCTTTCGCCCTGCGCCAGGCGCTGCTTGAATTGCGCCGTCTTGGCCGTCAGGGCTTCGTCGCTGAGCTGCTCCAGCTCAGGCTCCATGGCGTTGATGCGATTGACCGTTTTGCGGTACTGCTTGAGCAGCCGGTCGTTGCGGCTGCCGAATAGCTTGGTAAGTAAGTTCGCCATAAAAATGACCGCCAGAAGCGCCCAAACGCAATGCGCGCCCAGCCAGCGGCGTATTCCTCAAGTTCCAATCTGAACGGGGGCGCAAAGTCCCCCAAAAAGCACTGCCCATTCTAGAGCGTGTCAGGCAAGCCACACCCGCCAGAACAAAGCGCCCCGGCAGCTTGCGCGGCAAGCCAAGCAAGGCAATATTGCCAATCAAAAGAAATAAAACACGCCTTTTCCGGCATTATTTTATTGAATCCAATTTTCCTTTGATTTGCAATAAAACAGGCGCCCCACTGCACAGCGCCGCCCCTCAGCTAAGGGCATGCGGGCACGATTCAAGGCCCTGTGTACGCACAAATGCGCCGCTCACTGGCGTTGCGCCAGCAAATCCGACCAATCGGCCTTCTGGCCCGCCTTCAGAAATCGCTGGGGGTTTTGCTGCTGGCCGTTGAGCAGCACCTCGAAATGCAAATGCGCGCCGGTGGAGCGGCCGGTGCTGCCGACTTCGGCGATTTTGTCGCCACGGCGCACCACATCGCCGCGCTGGGCCAGCAGGCGCGAGGCGTGGGCATAGCGCGTGATGAGGTTGTTGCCGTGGTCGATCTCCAGCATGTGACCGTAGGCGTGGTGGTATTCGTGGGTGATGACGATGCCGCCCGCCGCCGCCAGGATGGGCGTGCCCACGGGCGCCTGGAAATCCAGCCCCATGTGCTGGGCTTTGCGGCCCGTGAAAGGGTCGATGCGCGTGCCAAAGCCCGAACCCACCGCGCGCCCGGGCAAGGGGCGCGTGGTGGGAATCATGCGGCGGGCCAGAAAATCGTTGAACAACTGATCTTCCGCCACGGTGAGGAAATCGGCCTGCGCGGTGATGCGCGCATCCATCAGTGCCATCAAGTGCTGCAATTCCTGGCGCTCCAGCGGCGCATCGCCCACCAGCGGGCCGCCTGCGCCCCCGGCAAAGCCGCTGAGCAAGGCCGGGCTATCGACCACCGAGGCGGGCGTGAACGGCGCGGACGGCGCAGGCACCCCCGCCAGCTCGGCCACGCGGTCGGAGAGCGATTGCAACTGCACCAGCCGCGCCTGCATGTCGCCCAGGCGGCGGGCCATTTCGTCCATATCCTGGCGCATCCGGGCGCGCTCCTGCTCCAGCGGATCGGGTGCGGCTGCGGCGATTTGCAGGGCCGGGGTCTCGGCCACATCCGCTGTCCCCTGCTGCGCCGTGGCGGCGGCCTCGGGCCATGACGGCTGCAACAGCAGCGCCGTTGCGCCCCCGGCGGCAAATAACAGCGCCAGCCCCAGCAGCAAGCCCCAAACGGGCAGGCGCAGGCAGCGGCTTCGCGCTAAACGTGCATCGGTAATAATCAATTGCATGGTGAAAATTGCTTTCAGTAGGCTTGGGTGCGGCTGCGGGCCGCAATGGCCCGGGCAGTGCTGAAGGCGCTTGTGCCGCATCGCCGCATCGTCATGACCAAGCCCTCCAACCCCTTTGCCACCGGGCTGCAAGCCGTACGCCAGACGCCTTCGACCTCCGAGCGCACCCGCATCGACACCCGCGTGGGCCAGTCGCCGCTGCTGATGCAGTTGGCGCAGCAGGCGCGGCAATCGCAGCAAGTCCTGGCGCGCCTGCGGCCCTTGTTGCCCGCGCCGCTGCGTGAAGCGGTGCAGGCCGGGCCTTTGGAGGGCGATCAATGGTGCGCGATTGTGCCAAATTCGGCTGTGGCGGCCAAAATGCGCCAGCTCATCCCCGCCTTGCTGGCGGCGCTGGCCGAGCCTGACGAGGCGGCCCAAGCGCCCTTGCCGGTCATCACCCGCATCCGCCTGCGCGTGGCGCGGGGCGATTACTGAGGGCGCGCCATGAAGCCGCCCGCGACGGAGCAACCCGTCGAAACCCACCCCTTCGCCCCGGTGCTGCCGCCGCATGCGACGGTGATGATGATGGGATCGTTTCCGCCCACGGCGGACAAGCGCAGCATGGCGTTTCACTACCCCAATTTCCAAAACGACATGTGGCGCATTTACGGGCTGGTGTTTTTCGACGACCCGATGCACTTTCAGGACGGGCAGGCCAGGCGTTTTGATGCCCAGCGCATCCGCGCCTTTTTGCAACAGCGGGGCATTGCCCTGTGCCCGACGGTGCGCCGCGCCATTCGCCAGCGCGGCAATGCTTCGGATGCGTTTTTGCAGGTGGTGGAAGCGGTCGATCTGCCCGCCGTGCTGGCGCAGGTGCCGCATTGCCGGGCGCTGTTCACCACCGGGGGCAAAGCGACGGAGGTGCTGCTGGAGGCGCTGCATGCGCAACAGGATGGGCAACCGAACGAGCCGCCCGATGCCCCCCACCCCATGCCGCCGCGCAAGGCGCTCAAAACGGGGCAAAGCATGGATTTCCCCTACGCGGGCCGGGCGCTGCGGCTGTTTCGCCTGCCTTCCACGTCACGCGCTTACCCGCTGAGCCTGGCGCGCAAGGCCCAGGCGTACCGGGCGTTTTTTCAGCAGGCGGGGCTGCTGGATTGATAAAAATTACCAATCAAAAGGAAACAAAAACACCATGTTTCGGCATGGTAGTATTTAATTTGATTTTACTTTGATTTGAATTAAACCCGTACCGAAGCCCATGACTCAAGCCGGCTCAGGCAAGGGCAAATCGCTGATCTCGGCAACCAGCGCCAGCAGTTGGCGTGCGGCGTTGTCCACCAGGGCCGCGCCTTGCCCGGCGGTGGCGGCCAGGGCGTTGCCCGCCGCGCCGTCGCGGTTGTAGTCCTGCATCATCCAGCCCATTTTGGCGCTGTGGCCGTTGCCCACGATGGGGTAGTGCCGGGCGCGCCACTGGGCGCTGGTATCAAAGCGTGCGGCGTGCTGCATGCGCACGCGCTCGGGGTGCAGGTGCAGCATGAGGGCGGTTTCCTCCTGCCCGCCGTGGATGCCAAAGCGCGCCTCGTGCGCATCAGGTTGCAGGGCGGGCGGGCGCGGCAGTTGCCACCAGCTTGTGCTGTAGGTCAGCAGCCCGTGCTGCTGGCGCAATTGGCGCGCCACGATGTCCATCACGCTGACCTGGCCGCCGTGGCTGTTGAAGATCAGCAGCCGCCGCAGGCCGCTGGCGGCCACGCTGGCGCCGATATCGCCCCACAGGCCGATGAGGGTGTGGATGGAGAGCGTGAGCGTGCCGGGGAAGCTGGCGTGCTCGGGGCTGAAGCCGATGGCTTGCAGCGGCAAAAACAACAGCGGCGGGCGCTGGCCCTCGGTCATGCCCAGCCACTGTTGGCGCACGGCGGCAACGATGCCGGCGGTGATGGCGGCATCCACACACAGGGGCAGGTGCGGGCCGTGCTGCTCGGTTGCGCCCACGGGCAGGATGGCAACGCTGCGCGCGCGCAAGGCGGCGCTGGCCCGGGCGAAGTCGCGCGTGCCCAGCGCATCCCAATCGGGGCTGGGCCAGTGTTCCAGCAGGGGCGTTTCGTTCATGGCTGGGGCGTGACCTGGTGGGTGAGCTGCAAGAGCACATCCAGGATGAAGAAATGGTCGTCAAAAAAGCGTTCGGGCATGGCGGCAATGGCGTCGATGGGCACCCACAGCGCGGTGCGGGCATCGTCGCCGCCTTGCACGCGCGGCGGCTCGCCATAACCCAAATCGAAGTGGAAAACCTGGGTGACCACGCGCCCGCGCAGGCTGCGGTCGGGGTGGTCGAACACCCGGCTGCCGCGCAGCGCCTGACGCCAGGCGGCTTCGTCCAGCGCCAGCGCGGTTTCTTCGCGCAGCTCGCGCAGGCAGGACTGCCACAGCGTGTCGCGCGGCTCCAGAAAGCCGCCGGGCAGCGCATACAAACCTTTGCCGGGCAGTTGCCCGCGCTCGACCAGCAACACCCGCCCCTGGCATTGCACCAGCGCATCAACGGTGACGAAGGTGGGCGGATAAGGCGCCGCCGCCCAGGATTGGCGGTAGTCGCGCAGCATCTGCCATTCCTGCTGCAACTGGGCAAAGTTCTCATCGCGCCCGCGCTCGCCGCCTGCGCGCCATTGCAGCAGCCATTGGGCCACGGCCTCGGGCACATGCGGGCGCAGCGCGGCGGCCAGGGCGGGGGTGTCGGGGGCGGCGAACAAGGCGTCGCGCACGCTGGTGGCGTCGGTCTGGCCCTGGCGGGGGAAGTCCAGCAATTGCCAGCCGGGGAACTGGGCCAGATAGGCGCTGCTGGCATCCTTGAAATGGCCGACCAGGGCGATGCGCGGCGGCGCATCGGCAGCGCCCGCCGATGCCGCCGATGCGGCTGATGCCGCGCCATGCGTGCGCGCCCACTGCTTCACGCCGCTGCGCACGGCCTGTACCCAGCGGGCTTCATCGTAAAAGTCGCGCATGGGCAAAAAGTGCACGCGGGCGCGCTCATCCTCGGGCAAGGCTGCGTGCAGCATGGCCTGGCGCTCTTGCCAGGTGAAGGGGTTTTTGGGCGTGCGCGCCTGGTGCGCGGAGCCAAGCACGACGACGACCTGTCGCGCCGCCTCCAGCGCATGGCGCAGCATGGCCAAATGGCCGTTGTGCGGCGGCTGCATGCGGCCGATGAAAACGGCCACGTCCCATGTGGGGCTTGGGGGTGCGCTCATGCGGCCTCCTCAAATGTGGGTGGTGGTGCGAGGGTGTGGTGGTGCGCCCGTGCGCGTTCAGGCGGGCATGCCGACTTGAAAGACCTGGCGCAGATAGTCCAGAAACGTCTGGTCTTCGCACAGCAGCTTGCCGGGCGTGTCCGAGATCTTGGCCACCGGCTGGCCATTGGCGCGCGTGAGCTTCATGACGATGGACAGGGGTTTAAGCCCCATGTTGTTGGTCAACTGCGTGCCGATGCCAAAGCCGCACTGGGTGCGGTCGGCAAAGTGGTGGTAGATGCGCAGCGCCTCGGGCACCGTCAGCCCGTCGGAGAACACCAGCCGTTTGGCGTGGGGATCGATGCGCAGCCTGGCGTAATGCGCCAGCGCCTTTTCGCCCCAGACGATGGGGTCGCCCGAATCGTGGCGCAGGCCGTCGAACAGCTTGGCGAAGTACAAATCGAAATCGCGCAAAAACGCATCCATGCCCACGGTGTCGGTCAGGGCGATGCCCAGATCGCCCCGGTACTCCTGCACCCAGCTCTCCATCGCCGCTTTCTGGAAATTGCGCAACTGCACCACGCCCAGTGCCTGGTAGGTCTGGAAATACTCGTGCGCCATCGTGCCGATGGGCACGATGCCCAAATCCATCGCCAGGCGCACGTTGGAGGTGCCCTTGAACCATTGCGGCGTTTCCTCGGCAAAGGTTTTGACCACGTGGTATTGCCAGGCGCGCGAGTAGCGCCGGCGCACGCCGAAGTCGAACAGCTCGAACGGGTGGCGCAGCGCCGCCTCGCGGCCCAGGGTTTTGAGCTCCTCCACATTGGCGCTCAAGCGCCGCTGCCCTTCGGCCAGCGCGGCCTGGGCGTCGAACTGGCGGAAGTACAGCTCGTTGACGATGGCCAGCACGAAAATCTCGAACGCCATCACATGCACTTGCGGGCCTTTGGCCTCGATGCGCAGCGCATCGCCCTCCACGCGGGCCTGGATGAACGCGCGCTGGAACTGGAAGATGCGCAAGAAATCGATGAAGTCCGATTTGATGAAGCGCAAGCCGCCCAGGTAATGCAGCTCCTGCTCGGTAAAACGCAGTTGGCAAAGATGATCGAGCTCCGCGTTCACCGCGTCAATCAGGCCCGCCAGCGCAAACTCGGGCTGCTGGCGGCACACAAAGCGGTATTCCGCCTGCACCTGCGGGTGCCGGTGCAGCATCGCCTGCCACATGGTGAACTTGTAGAGATCGGTATCGAGCAAGCTGGTGATGATGGGTTGCGCCATGAAATGCCCTGACTGTGTGAAAAATCTGAAAACGCCCCGGAAGCGAGGCGCACTAGTGTAGCCCCCGCTCCCCCAGCCGCCGGGCTGCCTGAGCGCCCGGGCAGCCGCCTCCAAACCTCAATTTTACAAATCAAAAGAAAAGAAAATGACATTTTTCGGCAATATGGTAAATACATTGATTTTCTTATGATATGGAATATCCCTTCGCCAACCACTCGACAGGCGCAGGCTTGCGATGGCGGCTCTCAAGGCCGCAAAAACTGCGCCACTTGCGCAAAGCGCCGCAAGTCGGCCAGCAGCAGTTGGCGAAAGCTCTCGGGGTGCGCCTGCTCGGGGCTGCTGATGTGGTAGCCCAGCTCCTGCAACTGCGCCCGCAATTGCGGGCGCTGCAAGGCCCGGGCCAAGGCGTTGTAGAAACGATAGACGACGGCATCGGGCGTGGCCGCCGGGGCGAGCAAGCCATGCCATTGGTCCAGCGCATAACCCGGCATGCCTTGCTCGGCCACGGGGGGAACGTGGGGCAGCATCGGCGAGCGCCCTGGCGAGGTCACCGCCAGGGCGCGCAACCGGCCCGCTTGCAGCAGCGGCATGGCGCTGGAGGCAGTGACGATGCCCAGCGGCACTTGCCGCCCCAGCACATCAGCCAGGGCCGGGCCGCAGCCTTTGTAGGGCACCTGCTCCAGCTTGAGCTGCGGCTGGCGCGCTTGCAGCATCGCGCCCGCCAGGTGTTGCGGCGTGCCGCTGCCGCAGGAGGCGAAAAACAGCGGCTGGTCACTTTGCACGCTGCTGCGCAGCAGCGCGGGCAAATCGGACATCTCGGGCGCGGCAGCCTCGCCGGAGACCACCAGCACGGAGGGGATGGCGCCCACCTGGATCACGGGGCGGAAGTCGCGCGCCGGCTCAAAGCCGGGCGTGCCCAGCACCACCGGGTTGATGGCGAACGTACTGTTGGTCATCAACAGCGTGTGCCCATCGGCCGGGGCGTGGGCGACGTGGGCCGCGCCAATGTTGCCGCTGGCGCCAGCGCGGTTATCCACCACCACCGGCTGCTCCAGGGCGCGCTCCAGTTCAGCCGCCAGCTTGCGCGCCAGCAAATCGGTGCCGCCGCCGGGGGAGAAGGGCACGACGATGGTGATGGGCCTGTCCTGACGGGGCGCTGCCGCGCCTTGCGCCTGCGCGTCGTGAGCGCCTGCGTGGGCGAGAGCGGCAAGGCCCCAGCCCAGCGCCAGACCAGCAAGCCAACCGCGCAAAGCGCCAGCGCCACCCTGGCGCAAAAAAGGGAAGAAAGGCATGGCAGCGTTCGAGAACATGAAAACGGGAGCGGGCAACACGCCCGGAACACACCGGCTGGCCCCGGCAAGCGTGGGCAGGCATCAACACCAACCCATGTCGGCCAAAGCCAGCAAACGACGGCTAGCGGAAAGCGAAACGCAGGCTTCAGCCCGCGGGCACATCCAGGCCAATATCCAGCACCGGCGCGCTGTGCGTAATCCAGCCCACGGCAATCAAATCCACACCAGTGGCGGCGATATGCGGCGCGCTCTCGGGCGTGACGCGGCCAGAGGCTTCGGTGACGGCGCGCCCGCGCGCCATCTGCACCGCCTGGCGCATCGTGGGCAAATCCATGTTGTCCAGCAACACAATCGGCACTTGCAGCGCCAGCGCCTGTTCGAGCTGGGCCAGAGTGTCCACCTCCACCTCGATCTGCACCATATGCCCGGCCGCAACGCGGGCGCGCTGCACAGCCTGGGGCAGGCCGCCGGCGATGGCGATGTGGTTGTCCTTGATGAGGATGGCGTCATCCAGCCCGAAGCGGTGGTTGCTGCCACCGCCCACGCGCACGGCGTACTTTTGCACCGCGCGCAGGCCGGGCAGGGTTTTGCGCGTGCAAGTCACGCGGGTGGCAGTGGCGGCGATGGCGTCGGCAATGTGCGCCGTGGCGCTGGCCACGCCGCTGAGCAAGCCCAGCAGATTCAGCGCCGTGCGCTCGGCCGTGAGCATGGCGCGCGCCGAGCCTTGCAGCCGCGCGATGCAATCGCCACGCTGCAAGCGCGCGCCATCGCCCAGCAGGGCTTCGAAGCGCATGGCGGGGTCGATCAGCTCAAAGGCCAGCCGCGCACAATCCAGCCCCGCCAGCACGCCGCTTTGCCGCGCACGCAGCTCCAGCGTGGCCTGCGCGCTGGCAGGCACGATGGCGTCGCTGGTCAAGTCGCCACGGCGGCCCAGGTCTTCCAGCAGCGTGGCGCGCACCAGCGGCTCCAGCATGATGCGCGGCAATGGCGCGATGTCCGACTCGGGCAAGGGGGTAGCAGCAGGCATAAAGATCAAAAAAAGCAAAAAGGCAATGGAAAAAACATTGCGCGGCGCATTTTATGCTCTTTTTGAGTATAAATAGGGATGTCCAACACGGTGACTTCCCCATTCATTCGCCTCACGTCCCCGACCGGGACGAAAGCCATGCTATTTTATCGATCAATAAGAAACAAAATATACCATTTACGGCATGATTCACATCATTTTTATTTTACTTTGATCGATAAATAACAAACGCAGGGAAAAACTGGGGCGCAAGGTGATCGCCATGGGCGATGGCTGTGTGAACGGGCAACTAAAGAATGCGAGAAAACTTCGCCCGGCGCTGATCGGCCTGCAAATAGCGGTCGAACACCATGGCAATGGCACGCACGAAATGCCAGCCTTTGGGCGTGACCTCAATTTGCCGCTGGCCCAGGCGCACCAGGCCGCAATCCTGGTATTGGGCCAGCGTTTGCAGTTCGCTGGCAAACGTGCCGGGGAAGTCCACCAGCCAGGCCTGCTCCACCGCATCCATGCTCAGCACGCCCTGGCACATCAAGGCCATGATGATGCTCTGGCGCATCAAATCGTCGCGGCCCAGCGCCAGGCCGCGCGCCACCGGCAAATGGCCTTGCGCCAGCGCGTAGTGGTAGCTCTGCACGTCCTTGACGTTCTGGCTGTAGGCCGCGCCAATCTTGCTGATGGCCGAAACGCCCAGGCCAATCAAATCGGTATCGGCCTGGGTGCTGTAGCCCTGGAAATTGCGGTGCAGCAGGCCGTTTTGGCGCGCAATGCTCAGGCTGTCCTGCGGCAAGGCGAAGTGGTCCATGCCGATCTCCACATACCCCACTTGCCGCAACGCCCGCAACGCCTGCGCCTGCATGGCCACCTTCTCGCCCGCACTGGGCAGCTTGAAGCTGTCGATGCGCCGCTGCGGCTTGAATCGCTCGGGCAGGTGCGCGTAGGCGTACAGCGCCACGCGGTCGGGCCGCAAATCGGCCAGCGTTTGCAAGGTTTGTGCAAACGTGGCCTGGCTTTGCAGCGGCAGGCCGTAAATCAGATCGACGTTGATGGACTCAAACCCCAGCGCGCGCGCCGCCTGCATCAGCGCAAACACGGCCTCGGTCGATTGCTGGCGGTGCACCGCCTTTTGCACGGCGGCATCGAAATCCTGCACGCCAAAACTCAATCGATTGAACCCCAGCGCCCGCAAATGCGCCAACCGCTGCGCATCCACCGTGCGCGGATCGACCTCGATCGACAGCTCCGCCGCCTGCGTGAACTGCACCCGCGCGCGCAGCATCTGCATCAGCCGCGCCAGCTCCGCATCACTGAGAAACGTGGGCGAGCCGCCGCCCAAGTGCAGTTGCGACACTTTGGGCAGCCCTGCCGCAGCGGGCGGCGCGTTTGGGGGCGGTTCAGCAGCCGACTCAGGCGCTGATTCAGGCGCCAATTGCGCCGCCACCAGCGCCAGCTCGCGCTCCAAATCATCCAGATACGGCCCCGCCTTCTCATGGTGGCGGGTGATGATCTTGTTGCAGGCGCAGTAGTAGCACAGCGACTCGCAAAACGGGATGTGGATATACATCGACAGCGGCCGCGCCGCCTGCGCGGCCACACTACGGCGCACGGCGTAAGCGCCCAGCGCATCCGCGTGGCCAAACGCCTCTACAAACCGGTCGGCCGTGGGGTAGGAGGTATAGCGCGGGCCTGGCACGTCAAAGCGTTTGAGCAGCGCAATATCAGGCCCATCATCGCCCGAAGCCGCGCCACCGGGCAAAGCCGCCGCATGGGCTGGGGAACTGGACATGGCAATTCCAATGCAAAAAGATGAGCGCGCCACTGTCTCGCAAAGCGCCGCAAGCCGCGTTGATGGCGATCAAGCTTTGCGCAAACCGCACAAATTTCGCGCCGATAATGCAAGCAAGTTTTACCAACATGCACGCTTTGTAAAACTTCCGCCATCCGTGCCCCATCGCGTGCAGATGGTTTGCCCAGCGCGCCTGCACTCGCCTCTGCCGCAACCGCGCGCAGTCCCCAGAAAGTTAAGTAAAGGCTTCCAATTTGCCCATGAATTGCGCCGCCCGCCACGTCGCTTGCTCAGACTGCAACCTGCGCGACCTCTGCATGCCCACCGGTCTGAGCGAAGCAGACATGCAGCGCGTGGACAGCATCGTCTCCCACCGCCAAACCGTGCGCCGCGGCCAATGGCTATTCACCCAAGGCACCCCCTTCACGGCGCTGTACGCCATCCGCTCGGGCGTATTCAAAACCTGCATCCACAACGAATACGGGCGCGAGCAGGTTTTCGGCTTTCAAATGGCCGGTGAAATCCTGGGCTTTGACGGCATCGTCGATGAACGCCACTGCTGCGACGCCATCGCGCTGGAAAACGCCGAAGTCTGCGTACTGCCCATGGAGCGGCTGGACAGCCTGTGCCACGAAATCCCCGCCCTCACGCGCCACATCCAGCGCATCATGAGCCGCGAAATCGTGCGCGAGCACGGCGTCATGCAACTGCTGGGCAGCATGCGCGCCGAGGAGCGCCTGGCCGCCTTTCTCGTCAACCTCGCCCAGCGCCTGAGCGCGCGCGGCTTTTCTTCCAGCGAAGTCGTGCTGCGCATGACGCGCGAAGAAATAGGCAGCTACCTGGGCCTCAAACTCGAAACCGTCAGCCGCGCCTTCAGCAAGCTGGGGGAAATGGGCCTGATCGAAGTGGATCGCCGCTACGTGCGCATCGCCAACCCAGCAGGGCTAGGCGACATGGCCAGGCCGCAGATGTGAGGGATGGGTTAAACCCCTTGGCCCCTGCCGCTGGCGTGCTGGCCGGCTGTAGTTAACCCCTCGCGCTGAATCAGCTTGTCTTGTGCATTGAGCCCATTCAATCAAGAAAAGAAGGGGACGCCGGGAGCGAACGCATGGGCCGGTCTCCGAGCTGTTTTATTGCATCGTGTATGTGACGGCTTTCAACAAACCGGGTTCCGCCCCATCTAATACGAGTTCCTGCAGGACAGTGAAACACAACACGCAAGCTGGCGATGGCTTGCGGGCGCATTTCGTGATTGGCATGAAACACGATTTTTTGCGGAACACCATCGGCGCGTACTGCAAGAATGAGTGGCCGTGTATTGTGTGGTTGGACAACCTCGCCATTTTCCAACCGCAAGGCCGCTTCCACGTTCTTGCATGACCTTCCGTCAGGCGCTGCAATGGAAAAATCGCTTTCCCATACGGCATTGAAAGGGTTGGCTTGTGCAATCGCATCGACCTGCTGTTTGTCAATCGCAATATGCAAGACAGAAACATGTTCCGTGCTGACCCATTGTCCTTCACCTTGCTCCTGCATTTTCTGACCACTCGCCCGGCTGACATCCATGATTTCAAAAATCGTTTTTTTACTACCCATGGATAGCGGATTGATCTGGATCTTTTCCGGCCTCCTTGAAAAATAATTCCCCGCCACAACCGCCAATAACACAAAGAGGATAGAAAAAACAAACCAGCCAGTGGAATTTCCGATTCCGGATCGCAGCGAAACAGCCCAGCTATTCTTTCTGATCCGAACCCTCAGCCGAACGGTTTTCGCGAACCATGCCACACCGAAAGATGTCAGCAAAATGATCCACGGATCGAGAAGGGCCGCGCCATAACGATTGTTGTACAAAATAGGCAGCAACTGAGCCAGCATGACCATCAGCATGCACAAAAGAAAAGCAGAAAACAGAGCATTTTTCAAATCCATTGCTCTATCCGCCATCCCTTTTCTCGCCCCTGCTACAACAGCCTTCAGAACAACAACGGAATAAATCAAGACAATCGCCCATTCAATGAAGCGTATTTTCCTGAGAACGCCGCCGCTTCCCATTTGCGCCGGATGATGGACCATCCACCACCAGAATTTTTTTGCGAAGAATAAAAAACCCTCCATGAAAGGCATCCTGGAGATTTGCCACATGGCGGCTTCCCTTGCAGCACGATCCCCCGCCAAAGCAAGATGATCACCGTCACCCGTCAAGATGCGAGCCAGGATATTGACGTCGTAATCAAGCCCCAAAAAAGCCGGCTCTGCCCCCTGAAACAAAGGGTTGGTCCCGAGGTATAGACCGGTGCCCGCTCCCGTCCCCAATCCCCAAAGCCCAAAAACAAATCCGTTCTTCAGAACAAGAGCGATGGGAATCAGCAAGCCCATCCCCGTGCTAACAGCCAACTGAAAATAAATACAACGCGCGCCGTTTTCTTCCACACCATTGCTTTCGTTTTTTGAATATCCGCAAACAACATAAAACAACAGAGCCAGCAAAAAAATACCCGGCGCAACGATTTGCAGCACAGGCCGGGAAAGCAGCGTCACACACAAGCTTGCGGCGCCAATTCCAACCGCGATCCAATCAATAGATTTTTCACTGCCAATCATTCGGAACACAGAATAAATCCATCCAAAAATCCCGAAAAGAAAAATTGGCTCTGTCAGCTCCGTCGAGAAATATCCCAAGATCAACGGATGAGTGGCAAAGATCGCTAATGCAACAAACCCCGCCAAATACCCCCACATATTCCGACATGTACACCATATAAAAACCACACATCCCGCCCACAGCCCGACATTGGCCAGACGAATGCTCACAGGATCCGCGCCCCAAAGTGCAGGCCAAAGGTAGGCAAGTGGAACGACGCGGTAACTTTCAGGTGAAAAAAAGAAACTCCACCCCTGCTCAATCCATGCCTGCGCTGCCGGCAGATAGACGTGTTCAGCATCGGGGTGAATAGGCCCATGCAGCCCGTTTTTAATACCAACAAATCCAAAAACGATAAAATAAACAGGGCACAGCCAGGAAATAATTAAATTTCCATATTTTTTCATAGCCACCTACATCGAAATAATAAACGATCACAATCTATTCAAAGCACCCTGAACTTCATCAAATTTCATGTTTACCGACCGTTTTCGTATCCAATATCGTCTGCTCGATACGGTTGAATGGGGATACCCTCCATCACCCATGCACGAGCCGCTTCGGCCATGGTAGAGCGCAATAATTGCGCACCGTGCCAGCGCACGACGGTGCCCGCAGGGCAATGGAATATCAAATGCAAATGTCCTGAAGCCGCAGGGCGCAAGCGGCCATTGCCCCGGATGGCATATACATGGGGCAAACCGTCCAGCACTGCGTGGAAAATGGGTTGCGGGACGTACCAACCTGTATCGGGTGAAGGCGCATCCACGGCAACATGGATTTTTTGGCACCGTCTATCTTCCCGGGGCGGAGTGATCGTCAGCTTGAAACGCCAAATGGCATCCAGAAAATCTAGCGGCTGCTCCAACGTAAACGGCACGGACAGGGCGCTCTGCGTTTCGCCTGAAAGCTCCCACATCTCGTCAGCGGTACGTCTCGCATGCGACATGCTGGCCTTTCCCATGTGCTCACGCCCCAATACAAGTGTGGAGGGGCCAGGACGCAGAGGATCCATGGACCAGGAAGCGTGCTGAACTGCTGATTGCGTAACCGCCTTTGCCACCATCATCAACAAGCTCGCAACCAGAAACGCCACGGGGATCTGCACAATCCTGCGCCAGCGCGCCCCTGATTGGACGCTCAATGCATCAGCCACAATAGCAACGCCAACGCCTGCAAGGGGCATCAACAGCAAATCCATGAGGAAGGTGTTGTAGCGCGTGTTGTACAGCACAGGAATCAGTTGTACCGCCATTGCCAAAGCCATCAACAAAATGAAGGCGAATAACCCGGCTTGTCGTGCATCAAGGCCATATTCCTCGACAGGCTTTTGTGCAGTGCTCCATGCCCTCTCCCCAGAAACCCAACGACGGTGAACCAGAGAAATAACTCCACAGAAAATAGCCAGCCATTCAAAAATACGATACCGATGCAATTTGCTCTGAAAAACCAGATCTTCCACGCCATACAACAGCCAGGCTTTCAACTTGAACCAGAAAAAAGCCAGGTTGTCTTGCAAAGTGGTGGATTGAACGATGCCAAACGCTGCTCGTGACTGTGCCTGATCGGCCTGGATACGCAACGGCATACCTTCGCTAACAGGCGCGGCCATGCTTGACACCAGACCCGCATCGTATGAAAAGCCGCCGTAAACAGGCTCCACGCCCATCTTAAAAGGGCTGACTCCATAAAACAGGCCGGAGCCAGCTCCAGTGCTAATCCCCCAATAATCAAAGCTCACCCCGTTTTTAACCACTATCGCGACAGGAAAAAATAAGGCAAATGCCAACGCCCAAGCGATTTCCCGATTGACTATGGCGCCACAGCCCGTACGCCAATGTGGTTTGAGACGGTATAAGGCCAGCAGACCAACCACTCCAATAAAGGCAAGAAGGGTGTAAATCTGCCATACGGGGCGCACCAGCAACGTGACAGCAAGTCCGAAGGCCGCGGAAAAAAGCCACGCCATGCGCCAACGGGAAGCATATACATACTCGACAAAGCTTGTGACAAACAGCAACAGGCCGAACATGTAAAGGGGCTCGGTCAGCACTTGCGGAACGTAGCTCGCCAGATCGGGAAACTGTGCCAGCAAAGCGGTGGCCACCATTGCGGCCACCAAACCGCCCAGCCGCATGGCCAAACGCCACATGAAAACGATGGACAGCAAATAAAGTGCGCTATTGGCTACCTGAATCACCGCCGCATCCGCCCTCCAAATGGCGGGCCACACATAGCTCAATGGCGCGACATAAAGACTGGCCACATCTGTCGTCAAAAACCCCCACGGATCAGCAAGAAATGCGCGTGCATTGGGCAGATAAATCCAATAGGCGTCGCCATTCAATTCTGCATCCGGCGCAGGGAAAAAATGAATGACCTTTCGCAGCGCAACCGCGAGAACCCACGCCATCCAGCAAGCCGACACAACAAAATGCAACTTGCTTTTTTCTGGAAGCCCATCAACCCATCCGGAAGCCATACGACCCTCTCAAAAAAACGCGCACACCCTTTTCAATTTTGCCTGGCCTCAAAACGCCGAGTCCATTCCTGCGAATAAGTGCTCTCCAGCAAAACTGTGCCAAACCATTCGATTTCGCTGCCCACCGGACAGTGCAGCACGAGGCGTAAACGCCCGGGCACATCGGGGCGCAGGCTGCGGTTGGCATGCACATAGGCCGTCGTGCGCTGCCCGTAGTCGCGCAGCGGCAGCGCAAAGCTTTCACGAATCGTGCCGTCGTGCAACTGATAAGCCACTTCAGCGGGCTTGCAAGCGCGGCCTTGGGGTGTGATGGCCCACTCCAGCCGCCACAAGGCGTTGTAGACGGGGCTGGCGGCCAGCGCGGCAACGTCCTCAGCGGTGAATTCCTGCGTCAGCACGGCCACGGGCCCGGTCGTGACCCAGCGGTTTTCGCCTACCAGGGTCAGGTTCAGGGCGGCAACGGGGGCGGTAGGCACGGCGCGCACGGTGCGGGTGGGGCCGGGCTGGTCGATGGCCAGCACATCATGTTTTTTGGCGTAGTTATAGGCTGCGGAGGCAAGGGCGACGGGCGCTGCCGCAACCAGCAGCAAGGGCGCGATGCCATGCGGCGAGCGCGCCCGCAGCGCCCAGATACGCCAGCGCCAGGATGTGCGCAGCGGAGCCGTCATGATCGAGAAGGCCCAGGCAGCCAGCAGTATCAGCCACGGCCCTAACAAGGTGGTGCTGTAGCGGCTGTTGTAGAGAATGGGCAACAATTGGGCCAGCAGCCCCAAAAACATCAGCAGCAGGAATGCCGCCCCCACCAAACGCATGGACAAAGGGTGGCCCAGCAGGCGCTGCGTCAGGGCTTGCTTGCCGCCGCGTGCATAGGTGTAGGCCATGATCCCCAGCGCCCATAACACCATGCCGATTTCCAGCAAACGCAATTGGCGGATGAAAGCGCCTTCATGCAGCAAGACGGCGGGGTGGTGCGCCAGCCACCACCACAGTTTGCGCGATAAAAACGCCAGCGCATCGCCCAATGGCATGGAGGCCAATTGCCACATGGCCACCAGGCGGCCAGCAGCGTCTTCTTCTATTCCCAAATGATTAAAATCTTCCCGGGTATAGAGAACATTATCGAAATTGAAGCCCAGATAAATGGGTTCAGCCCCCTGAAAAAGAATATGTGTGCCCAGATAAATACCGGAGCCCGCCCCCGTGCCAAGCCCCCACAGCCCGAAAACCAAGATATTTTTGATAACCAGTGCCACCGGAATCAGCATGCCCAGCGCCAAACTCCAGGCAATGGCTTTGACAGAAGGCACCCAAGCGTATTGGCGTTTTTTGAATTTGGTCCAGCATAAAAAAAACACGCAAACCAATAAACCCAATGGGGCCACCAATTGCAATACAGGCCGCGAAAGCAAGGTGATGCACAGCCCCAGGGCGGCCGCACCAATCAGCCAGCGGTTAGGCCTTTGTATCAGTCCCAGCATGCTCCAAGTCCAGCACAACAAGCCAAACAGGAAAATCGGCTCGGTCAATTCGCTGGGGAAATAGCGATGGATTTCCGGATTAACCAGCCATAGCGCCAGGGCCACTATGCCCGCACGTTCGCCACCCAATTTTCGGGCGCTGGACCATAGAAAAAAGACGCAACAAACCCATAAACCACAATTAGCGAAACGAATCCATTGCGTTTCTGCCTGCCAGACGGCCAGCCATAAATAAGCCAATGGCACGACCTGATAGCTTTCCGGGGTGAGCAGAAACGACCAGCCCTCGTTCAAGAATCGCTGGGCATAGGGCAAATAGGTGTGCTGCGCGTCGTACTGAATGGCAGCGTCCATATGTTGCGACAATTGCCGCCACCCCACAAGGCACGCCAGCAGCGGCCATAGAAACGGGGACAGCCGCCCAAAAATCCAATGCCAATAGGCCATGTTTTCCATTTTTTCTATTGCAGGACGGGTTTGCATGGGGCCGCTCCGTTGTCAGAGTTGAATCTTCACATGCCCTGCAATTCCAGCCCGGCATGTTCGCGCAGCGGGTGGAAGGTGATTTTCGGAAAACGCTCCTGCGCCAGGCGCACGT
>JAUMYU010000083.1 GCA_030528485.1 Comamonadaceae bacterium | reverse complement strand
GGGCGTCGAACTCGTCGTGGTCGTGGTCTTCGTCGTGGTCGTGGTGGCTGGGGCGCTGGTCGATGGTGGCCTCGGCGGCGCGGTGCAGGCCCAGCAGCACGTCCAGCGGCAGGCGGCCTTCGCTGGCTTGCACGACTTTGACTTCGGGCGGCAGTTCGGCGCGCACCAGGCGCTCGACCTGCGCGAGCGCGGCGGCGTCCACCAGGTCGGTCTTGTTGAGCACCACCAGGTCGGCGGCGCCGAGCTGGTCTTCGAACAGTTCGTGCAGGGGCGATTCGTGGTCGAGGTTGGGGTCGGCGCGGCGCTGGGCATCGACGGCTTGCGGGTTGGCGGCGAATTGCCCGGCGGCGGCGGCGGGGGTGTCGACCACGGTGACGACGGCGTCCACGGTGAACACGCCGGCGATTTCGGGCCACTGGAAGGCTTGCACCAGCGGCTTGGGCAGGGCCAGGCCGCTGGTTTCGATGAGCAGGGCGTCGATGTCGGCGCGGCGCTCGGCCAGTTGCTTCATGACGGGGAAGAACTCCTCCTGCACGGTGCAGCACATGCAGCCGTTGGCCAGTTCGTAGAGCTGGCCTTCTTTTTCATTGCCGCTTTCGTCGCAGCCGATGCCGCAGGCTTTGAGGATGTCGCCGTCGATGCCCAGCTCGCCAAACTCGTTGACGATGACGGCGATGCGCCGCCCCTGGGCGTTGTTCAGGATGTGGCGCAGCAGCGTGGTTTTGCCGCTGCCCAGAAAGCCGGTGATGACGGTGGCGGGGATTTTGGTGGTGTGCATGGGTCGATAGCGAGTGCTTGGGTTGAGAAACGGGGTTTACATATCAAAGTTCGTTTTTGAAAATGCATTTTTCATATCCAACATGCCGAAATTGCATTGTCAATATTTCCTTTGATGTATAAAAATGATTATTTCTTGCGCGCGCGGGCGGTGAGCTGGGCGGCGGACGATTTGCGCGGGCGGGCCTTGGCCGCTGGCGCGGTGCTGAAGTAGTGCGCCAGCAGTTGCTGGGCGCTGACGCCTGCGGCTTCGCCTTCGAGGCGGCGGTAGCTGCCGTTTTCCAGCAGCATCCAGGCGTCGCGGTCGTCCATCAAATAGGCCACCAGGCATTCGTCCATGATGCGCTGGCGCAGCAGCGGATCGCGCACGGGCCAGGCCAGCTCCACGCGGCGGGCCATGTTGCGGTTCATCCAGTCGGCGCTGGAGAGGTAGAGGTGCTCGGCCTCGCCGGCCTGGAAGAAGAACACGCGCGAGTGCTCCAGAAACCGCCCGACGATGGAGCGGATGCGCACCGCGCCGCCTTTGGGCGTGGCGTGCACGGCCGGCAGGATGCAGGCGGCGCGCACGATCAAATCCACCTGCACGCCTTCGTGCGCGGCCTTGTGCAGGGCTTCGGCCAGGCGCCAGTCGGTCAGCGCGTTCATCTTGGCGACGATGCGCGCCTTGTGCCCGGCCTGGGCGGCGGCCTGCACCTGGGCGATGCGCTCCATCATGGTGGCGTGCAGGGTGAAGGGGGCCACCAGCAGCTTGCCCAGCCTGGGCAGCTTGGCCTGGCTGGCCAGCAGGGTGAAGACGGCGTCCATGTCGGCGGTGAGGGTGTCGTTGGCCGTCAGGTAGCTCAAGTCGGTGTAGAGCTTGGCCGTCCTGGGGTTGTAGTTGCCGGTGGAGAGGTGGCCGTAGCGTTTGAGGCCGCGCGCCTCGCGCCGCGTGACCAGCAGCATCTTGGCGTGGGTTTTGAGGCCGACGATGCCGTACACGACCTGCACGCCGATGGCTTCGAGCGTCTCGGCCCAGTTGATGTTGTTTTCCTCGTCGAAGCGGGCCTTGAGTTCGACCACGGCGGTGACTTCCTTGCCCTTGCGCACGGCTTCGCGCAGCAAATCCATCATCACCGAATCGGCGCCGGTGCGGTACACGGTTTGCTTGATGGCGACGACGCCGGGGTCGTGCACGGCCTGGCGCAAGAACTCCACCACGGCGTCGAAGTTCTCGAAGGGCTGGTGGATCAGCACATCCTTTTGCCGCATGCGCTCGAACAGGTTGTCGCTGTTCTTGAGCGAGCGCGGCCATTGCGAAATCCAGCGCGGAAACAGCAATTGGCTGCGCTCGCTGCCCAGCAAGTCGATCATCTGGTTCAGGCGCACCAGGTTGACCGGCCCATCGACGCGGTAGAGCGCCTGCGCGGGCAGGTTGAACTCGGCCAGCAGCAAATTGACGATGGTTTGCGAGCAGCGGCTGGAGACTTCGATGCGCGTGGCCTTGCCGAAGTGGCGGTGCTGCAAGCCTTTGCGCAAGGCGGTGCGCAGGTTTTGCACCTCGTCCTCGGTGACGGCCAGATCGGAGTGGCGCGTGACGCGAAACTGCGAGAACTCCACCACCGCGCGCCCCGGGAACATCTCGTGCAAATGCGTGCGCAGGATGCTCGAGAGGCTGACCACGCCAATGCGCCCCTTGCCCCCGGCCAGCGAATCGGGCAGGCGCACAAAGCGCGGCAGCACGCGCGGCACCTTGATGATGGCGATTTCGTTGCTGTTGCCAAAGGCATCCTCGCCCGAGAGGCGCACGATGAAGTTCAGCGACTTGTTGGCCACCCGCGGAAACGGGTGCGCCGGATCGAGCGCCACGGGCGTGAGCAGCGGCCGCACCTCGCGCTCGAAATACTCCTGCACCCAGCGGCGCTGGCCCGCATTGCGCTTGCCGTGCGAGAAGATTTGCACGCCTTGCTCGATCAGCGCGGGCAGCAGTTGCTGGTTGTAGAGGGTGTACTGGCGTTGCACCAGGGCATGGGCTTTTTCCGACAGGCGCGCGTAGCTTTGCACGGAGTATTCGTCATCGAGCACGCCATCGCGCGCGGCTTCCAGGTGGTCGGCCACGCGCACTTCGAAAAACTCGTCCAGGTTGGACGAGACGATGCTCAGGTAGCGCATGCGCTCGAGCAGCGGCACATCGGCGCGCACAGCCCAGTCGAACACGCGCTCGTTAAAGGCCAGGATGCTGTGGTCGCGATCCAGCCAGGCGATGCCCGCCGGGCGCGCCAGGTGCACCATCAGCTCCGTTTCGGCCTCGATCTGCGTGCGCCCCAGACTCCAGCCCGAGCCGCTGGCCGCCTGCAAGGCCCGCGCCGCCTGCATGGCGCTGGAGAGGCTGTCGGCATCGGCGCGGCTGAGCATCACATCCACACTGGCCGAGACTGGCGCGGCCAGTGCGGGCAGCACCGCCACGGCGCCGCCCTGGCTTGTTGGGGCCGCTTTGCTGGCCTTGGCGGATTTGGGCGCTTTGGCTGTTTTGCCGGTTTTGGCTGTCTTTGCAGCCTTGGCGGTTTTGGTGGTTTTGGTGGCCGGGGGTGTTGGATCTGCCGCTACGGCTTCGCCTGGGCTGGCCGGGGCCGCCGGTGTCATCTGGGCCGCCTGGGCTGTGGCGGGCTTGGCCGTTTTGGCTGCTTTCTTTTTCATCATTCGCTGATCCCATCGTCGTATCGCCTGAGCCCGCATCCACGCCAGCGCAGCGCGGGCAGAACGCCCGATTATCGAAGCCCGCTGGTGGTTTTTTCAGAGCGTGTGATGCACTTTGCGCCCCCCGCGAGAGCGCAAAGTGCATCACACGCTCTAACGACACAGGGCCGCGGCAGGCAGGCACAGCACATCCGGCCCCCAGGCGGCGGCCAGGGCGGCGGCGCGGCCCAGGGGGGGGCGGGCATCGTCAAAGTCGATGAGGATGATGCGCTGGGCATGCGCGGGGCGCGCCGGGGTGGCGCGGGTGCGCGCGTCGGTGAGCAGCCACAGCCAGCGCGGGCCTTGGGCGTGGCGGTGCAGCAAGGCGTCGGCCTGGGCCAGGGCGTCGGCCAGCGGGGTGCCGCCGCCGCCGCCGATGGGGGCGATCCAGCCTTGCGGCAGCGCGGCGGCGCGGCGTGGTGGCATATGCAAGACGGCACCGTTGCCGCCAAAGCGGATAAGGGCGATGCGGTCGCGCCAGCGGTAGGCCTGGGCCAGCAGCTCGGCCAGCACGCTTTTGGCGCGCGCCAGCCGCGCGCCAGCGAGCATGGAGGCGGAGCAATCGAGCACAAAGCAGTGCAGCGCGGCGGTGCGCGCGGCGCGGCTGCGGGGACGCAGGTGTTCGGCGCGCAAGGGCTGGGGGCCGCGGGCGATGAGGGTGCGCGGCCAGTCGATGCCTGCGGGCGCGTCATGCGGCGTGGCGTGGTGCGCGTGAGCGGCGCTGGCGGGGGGCGGCCCCTGGCGGTGCCGGTGGCGGCCGCTGGCGCGGCTGGCGTTTGCGGCGGGCCAGGGGCTTAGGGCTTTTTTGCGCCGGGGCGCGCGGCGGCCAAGGGGCGCAGCGATTTCAGCGGCGCGATGGGGGCCATGCCGACCGGCTCGGGCGGCAGCGCGCCCCAGTCGATGTCGCTTGCGCTGTCGCTGGTGTGGTTGCCGGTGTGCTTGTCGTTGCCGCCGCCATTGCTGCGCTCATCGCCGCCGCTGTGGCGTTCGGCGTTTGGGGGCGTGCCGTCGTGGGCGGGGGGTGGTGGCGCAGGGGGGTGGGTGGTTGGCTGGGCGATTGGCTGGTTGGCTGGCGGCAGGGGCGCGCCGGGGGCGCGGCGGTGGCGCAGCACCAGCTCGGCCACTTCGGCCACGTGCGCGGGGGTGATGGCGGGGGCGCCTTGCCAGGCGGCCAGGGCGCGGGCGGCGCGCAGCATGACCAGATCGGCGCGCAGGCCATCGACCTGGGCGGCGATGCAGTGCTGGGCGACGCTGGCGTGCACGGCGTCCGATGGGGGCAGGGCGTGCGGGTCGCGCAGCAGCGCGCGCGCGGCGGCCAATTGCGCGGCCAGTTGGGCTTGCGCGCTGGCGTAGCGCGCGGCGAAGGCGGCGGGGTCGGCGTCGAAGGCCAGGCGGGCTTTGACGATGGCCTGCCGCGTGGGCGCATCGGTGACGTTGGCCAGTTGCACGGACAGGCCCAGGCGGTCGAGCAGTTGCGGGCGCAGCTCGCCTTCTTCCGGGTTCATGGTGCCGATGAGCACGAAGCGCGCGGGGTGGGTGTGGGAGATGCCGTCGCGCTCGACGAGGTTGACGCCGCTGGCGGCGGCGTCCAGCAGGACATCGACCAGCGCATCGGGCAGCAGGTTGATTTCGTCCACATAGAGCACGCCGCCGTCGGCGCGCGCCAGCAGGCCGGGGGCAAAGCGCACGGCGTGGCCAGCCAGGGCGTGGTTCAAGTCCAGCGTGCCGGTCACGCTCTCCAGCGCCGCGCCCAGCGGCACGGTGACGAAGGGCGCGGGGGCGAGCAAGGCGGCCAGGGCGCGCGCGGCGGTGGATTTGGCTGTGCCGCGCGGGCCTTCGATGAGCACGCCGCCAATGTGCGGATCGATGGCGGCCAGCAGCAGTGCTTGCGTGAGCTGGGGCTGGCCGATGAGGGCGGCAAAAGGGTAGGGGGCGGGCAGCGAGGGCATGGCAAAATTCTATTTCTTCAGGAAATAATTATTGCTTGTTTCGGCATGTTGGGTATAAAAGTATTTTTAGTTTGATTTGTAATCATGGGGTGCGGCGCAGCAGGTAGGTATCCATGATCCAGCCGTGCTGCTGGCGCGCCTGGGCGCGCGCTTGCTGGATGCGCGGGCCGGCTTGCAGCAGCGGGCCGCTGTCGAGGATTTGCTGCGGCATGCCCAGGTAAGCGCCCCACCAGATGTGCAGGGTTTGCGCCAGCGCGGGCGGCAAGGCGCTGAAGCTGCATTGGCCGTCGAGCATGACGATGGCGGTATCGACGCCGCTGGGCCAGCCCTGCTCGCGCAATTGCCGCCCGGTGGTGACGGTGAAGGGCTGGCCAATGGCGTTGAAGGCGATGGCGTGCGCGGCGGCCAGCGCCTGCATGGCGGTGATGCCGGGCACGACGCGCACGCGCTGCGGCGCCGGATGCAGGCGTGCGGCGATGCGCAGGGTGCTGTCGTACAAGGCCGGGTCGCCCCAGACGAGCAGGGCCACGGCCAGCGGGGCGGCGGCAGGGGGTGACGAGGGAGAGGATGAAGTGGCGGCGGCGGCGCTTTCGGCGCGCATGGCCGCCCAGGCTGCGGCGATGGTGGCCTGCCAGCGCCCGGCGATGGCGGCGTGCCATTCATCGACTTGGTTGAGATAGTCCTCGCCCGCGCTGCGGCGCACGGGCATGTCGAAGCCGGCCAGGCGCGGGCGGGCGGAGCCTTGCAGCACGGCATCGCACAAGCCCTGGCGCAGCGCGGCCAGCTCGGCTTTTTCTTCGCCCTTGTGCGGCAGCAAGATGAGATCGGCCGCGCACATGGCGGCAGCGGCTTCGCCAGTGAGATGGGCCGGGTTGCCCGCGCCAATGCCGATCAGCGTCAGCTCCAGCGGGGGCAGGGCGGGGGGGGTGTTTGGCATTTTCAGATCAAAAGTAAAAACTGTTTTATTGCAATATTGCCTAAATAGGGATATTTGTTTTCTTTTGATTTATAATTTTTGCCCTCATGTTTGCCCTTGCCTGCTCTCGCTAGCGGCGGCTGGGCGGGGCTGGTCGGTGGCGGTGTCCAGTGCGTGGACGGCGGCGCTGGCGGGAAAGCGCGGGGCCTCGCCCAGCGGGCGGTAGCGGCGGTCGTAATCGGCGGCGTAGAGGCGGCTTTCGGTGAAGTCGGCCAGGTTCTCGGCGTGCAGGCTGCGGCCTACCAGAATGAGGGCGGTGCGCTCCATGTGGCTGGCCACGGCCTGGGCGAGCTGGCCGACGCTGGTGCGCACCACGGTTTGGTCGGGCCAACTGGCGCGCCAGACGATGGCGGCGGGGCAATCGGCGCCGTAGTGGGGCAGCAGCTCGGTTTGCACCTGC
>JAUMYU010000082.1 GCA_030528485.1 Comamonadaceae bacterium | reverse complement strand
TGCGCACCCCGCAGCCGGTGTCCGTCAAGCGGCTGGAGAAAGTCTGGGCGCAGGTGCTGGCCTGACGGATATTTTACATATCAAAGGAAATAAAATCGCCTTGTTTCGGCATGTTGTGGTTAAAGTGAATTTTCCTTTGATTGGTTTGATTGAAAAGTGCAGAGACAGCCCCCGGCATTGCCCGAGTTCGCCCTCTCCCCCATGATCCCCCCACTGATTGACCTGATATTGACCTGACCGAGCCGCCCCATGCAACGCATTCTTCAACCCGGTGAAATCGAAGCCCTGGACCGCACGCGCATGCCGCACGCGCGTCTGCCCCAGCCCGCCAGCCTGTTTCGCGAGCGCGCCGCGCGCCTGCAACAGCAAGCCCCTGGCAACCCAATCGGCGGCTATCTGCTCGCCATGAGCGACATCGTGCAGGCGCAAGCCGCGCTGGCAGGGCGCATCCAGAGCAGCGCCTGGGCGCCCGAAGCCATCGTCCAGGCCCAGGCGCATGCCATGCCGCTGTGCAACGCGGCCGAAGCGCCCGACCCCCTCTGGCGCGCCGCGCTGGCGCAACTGCTGGAGCAGCTAGGGCAAAGCGGGCAAACGCCCCACCTGCCCGCGCCCTTGCAGCAGGCGGCGCAGGCGCTGACCCAGCTCGCCCCCGAAGCGCAGGACGCGCTGGCCGGCCGCATCCTCAACCGCCGCATGATGGCGGACGACGTGCTGGCCGCCCCCGTCGTCATGGCCGCCTTGCAGTTGTTTTACGCGCACCAGGCCAGCCAATTGCGCGAGGCCGATGTGCCCTACACGCAGCCGATGACGATTTGCCCCGTGTGCGCCAGTCAGCCCGTGGCCAGCGTGTTGCGCGTTGGCGGGGCCGAAGGCGGGCTGCGCTTTTTGCATTGCAGCCTGTGCGGCACGGAGTGGCACATGGTGCGCGTCAAATGCAGCCACTGCGAATCCACCGGCGGCATTCGCTACCAGGGGGCAGTCAGCGCCAGCCAGGACGGCCCCGAAGCCAGCCCTGATGCCCACCCCGAAGCCAGTCCCGATGTCAGCAAGCAAGTCGTGCTGGCGGAAACCTGCGACAACTGCCACACCTACCGCAAGCTCATCAACCAGGAGAAAGACCCCGGCGCCGAGCCATTGGCCGACGACTTGGCCAGCATGACGCTGGATTTGCTCATGGGCCAGACCGCCTACGCCCGCGCCAGCGGCAACCCCTTGCTGGCCCTGGCGCCAGAGCAGGCGTAACGGGGCTTTGCTGCAATAATTCCAATGGGTAAATATGACTTTATACCATTCATGCCGAAATATGGGTATTTTGTTGCCTTTTGATTTGTAATTCAAAAGGCTTAATGGTTCTCTTTGGCGTGGTTGATGGTGTATTTGGGGATTTCGACGGTCAGGTCTTCGCGCGCCACGATGGCCTGGCAGGACAGGCGCGATTGCGGCTCCAGGCCCCAGGCTTTGTCCAGCAAATCTTCCTCTTGCTCCTCGGGTTCGTTGAGCGAGTCGTAGCCCTTGCGCACGATGACGTGGCAGGTGGTGCAGGCGCACACCATGTCGCAGGCGTGCTCGATCTTGATGCCGTTTTCCAGCAAGGCTTCGCAGATGGAGGTGCCGGGGGGCACGTCAATCTCCTTGCCTTGCGGGACGATTTCGGCGTGGGGGAGGACGGTGATTTTGGGCATGGCGTTGGCAACAGGGCGTGGGGTGACGGGGGGTTATTTCCGGGCGGTTTTCCTGCAATAAATGGCAAAGAAAACCAGGACGATATTGAGGGCCCAGGGGGCGGCAAGGATCAGCGCGGCAAGGGCCAGCGGCGCATCCAGCGCCAGCATCAGGAGGGCGTAGCCGGCATAGGCCAGCGCGCACAGGGCGGCCCGGCCGATGGCCTTCCACTGCGAGTGCAGCGCCAGGGCAATGAGCAAGAGGGCGGCGCTGGCGCTGGGCAGATGGATGCTGAAAAAAACAAATTTTTCAGGCAGCGGGAAAAAGCCGGTCATGGCAAGGGCGCGCTTTGTCTGGATCAGATCTGGCTGATGGATTTGCCCGCCAGCGCCTGCTGGATGCTGCGGTTCATGCGCTGGGCGGCGAAGGCTTCGGTGCCGTGGGCCAGGTCGTGGCTGGCCGCTTCGATGGCGGCGGCGCTGCCTTGCTCGATCTGGGTTTGCAGCGCGGCCAGCAGGGCCTGGATGCGTGCGCGCTCGGCGCTGTCGAGCAAGTCGCCGTCTTTTTCCAGCGCGGCGCCGGTGGCGAGCATGAGGCGCTGGGCATCAATGCGGGCCTGCGCCAGGGCGCGGGTTTGCATGTCTTGCTCGGCGCTGTCAAAGCTCTCGCGCAGCATGCGGGCGATGTCGTCATCGGCCAGGCCGTAGCTGGGCTTGACTTGCACGCTGGCTTGCACGCCGGAGGTGGTTTCCTCGGCGGTGACGCTGAGCAGGCCATCGGCATCGACGTGGAAGGTCACGCGGATGCGCGCCGCGCCCGCCGCCATGGGGGGAATGCCGCGCAGCTCGAAGCGCGCCAGGCTGCGGCAGTCCTGCACCATTTCGCGCTCGCCTTGCACCACGTGCAGCGCCAGGGCGGTCTGGCCGTCCTGGTAGGTGGTGAATTCCTGCGCCAGGCGGATGGGGATGGTTTGGTTGCGCGGCACGATGCGTTCGACCAGCCCGCCCATGGTTTCAATGCCCAGCGAGAGGGGGATGACGTCCAGCAGCAGCAGATCGTCGCCGCTGCGGTTGCCCGCGAGCTGGTGGGCCTGGATGGCCGCGCCCAGGGCGACGACTTCGTCGGGGTTGAGGTTGGTCAGCGGTTCGCGCCCGAACAGCTCGGCAACGGCGCGGCGCACCAGCGGCATGCGGGTGGAGCCGCCGACCATGACCACGCCTTGCACGTCTTCGGTGGTGAGCCTGGCATCGCGCAGGGCGCGGCGGGCGACGCTGATGCAACGCTGGGTGAGGGCGGCGGTGGCAGCCTCCAGATCGCTGGCGTGGCAAATCAGTTCGACGGGGCCGGTGGAGAGCTGGGCGGCAAAGGGCGCACTGTCGGCTTGCGAGAGGGCTTGCTTGGTGGCGCGCGCGGCGGCTTGCAGGGCGGCGCGATCGCCCGCCGTGGCCGGGGCGGCCAGGCCGCTGCGCGCCAGCGCCCAATCGGCCAGGGCCTGGTCGTAATCGTCGCCGCCCAGGGCCGAATCGCCGCCGGTGGCGATGACTTCAAACACGCCCAGGGTCAGGCGCAGGATGGAGATGTCGAAGGTGCCGCCGCCGAGGTCAAAGACGGCGTAAATGCCTTCGGCGGCGTTGTCCAGCCCGTAGGCGATGGCGGCGGCGGTGGGTTCGTTGATCAGGCGCAGCACGTTCAGCCCGGCAAGCTGGGCGGCGTCTTTGGTGGCCTGGCGCTGGGCGTCGTCGAAGTAGGCGGGCACGGTGATGACAGCGCCGCACAGCTCGTCGCCCAAAGTGTCCTCGGCGCGCTGGCGCAGCGTGGCCAGCAGCTCGGCGCTGATTTCCACGGGGGATTTTTCGCCCTGCACGGTTTGCACGGCCACCATGCCGGGGCGGTCGAGCAATTCGTAGGGCAGCTTGCCTGCGCCTTGCACATCGGCCAGGCTGCGGCCCATCAGGCGCTTGACGGAGGTGATGGTGTTGGCCGCATCGGCAGGGGCGTTTTCGCCCTCTGGTGCGGCGGGGGCTTGCAAGGCGTCGTAGCCGATGCGGCGGCCGCCCCCGGCGAGATAGCGCAGCGCCGACGGCAGCAAGATGCGCCCTTGCGCATCGGGCAGGCACTCGGGCACGCCGTGGCGCACAGCGGCCACCAGCGAGTGGGTGGTGCCCAGGTCGATGCCCACAGCAATGCGGCGCTGGTGGTGCGGATCGGGCGATTGGCCGGGTTCGGAGATTTGCAGCAAGGTCATGGAGTGTCTCTGTAAGGGGCGGTGCGCTGGCATGCTTTCAAAACATGCGCAGCAGGGCCGCGGCCAAAGGGATGAGCACGGCGCCCAGCAGGGCTTGCAGGCCCAGGGCCAGGCCGGCAAAAGCGCCCGCTTCGGCATTGACGTTGAGGGCGCGGGCGGTGCCGATGCCATGCGACTGCGCGCCCAGGGCGAAGCCGCGCACGGCCCAGGGGCGCACGCGGGCGATTTTGAACACGTATTGCCCGACGATGGCGCCCAGCAGCCCGGTCATCAGCACGAAAATGGCCGCCAGCTCGGGCAGGCCGCCGATGGCCTGGGCAATGCCCATCGCCACGGGCGCGGTAATGGCCTTGGCGGCCAGCGAGCGCAGCACATCGGGCGGCAGGCCCAGCGCCCAGCCTAGCAGCACGGCCAGGCCACAGCCCGAGAGCAGGCCCATCAGCGCCGCCAGCAGCAGGGTTTTCAGATGCCGGGCCATGATGTGGCGGCGCAGCCAAAGCGGCCAGGCCAGGGCGACAACGGCCGGGCCGAGCAGGAAGTGGATGAATTGCGCGCCGGAGAAGTACTGCTCGTAAGGCATGCCGGTGGCCAGCAGCAGCGCGATCAGCAGCACGACCGACCACAGCACCGGATTGGCCCAGGGGTTGGCGTGCAGGCGCTGATAGACGGCGCTGGCCAGCAGGTAAGCGCCCAGGGTGGCCGTCAGCCCGAACAGCGGGGTGCTGGAGAGGTAGGTGAAAAAGGCCACGAAGTCATTCATCGCCGTGGCCTTTCGTCTGTCTTTGCATGAGCGCCTGCATGAACCAGGCCGTGACGGCCAGCCCGAAGACGGTGGAGACCAGCAACACGATGGCGATGCGCACGCCGTATTGCTGCAACAGGGGCAACTGGCTGACGACGCCGACGCTGATGGGCACAAACAGCAGCGCCATGTGCGAGAGCAAAAAATCCGCGCAGGCTTGCACCGGCGCGCGCACGGGCGGCCAGCCCAGCGCCAGCAGCAGCAAGGCCATGCCGACGACGGGGCCGGGCAAGGGCAGGTGCAGCAGGCGCACGATGCCCTCGCCAATGGCTTGCATCAGCAGTATCAGGGTGAAGCCTTGCAGAGCTTGCATGGGATGAAGGGGGGGCAGTCTCGGCCAATCTCAGGCGTGCGCGTCGCGGCGCCGATCAATGTCGTCGCCGAGCTTGTGCAAGAACATCAGCGCCCGCACGCTTTGGGCAGCGGCGGCCCAGTCCTGCGCGACGTCGATTTGCTGCTCCAGCGTGCGCTGCATGTCGCGCTGCATCTGGCTGGCAAGCGCCTCGAGGGCGTCGAAATCGGCGGGGCTTCGGGCCTCGTCGGCCTGCTCGCGCAATTGCATTTGCTGCATGAGAAAGGCCGCGGGCATGGCGGTGTTGTTCTCGGCGTTGATGGGCGAGCCGTGCAGCTCGCACAGGTAGGCGGCGCGTTGCAGCGGGTCTTTCAGGCGGCGATAGGCTTCGTTGATGCGCGCCGACCATTGCGCGGCCACGCGCTGGGCGGCGGGGCCTTCGGCGGCGAATTTGTCGGGGTGGGCCTGGCGCTGCAATGCCTTCCATCGTGCATCCAGCACGGCCAGATCCTGGCCGTAGCGGGCGGGCAGGTCGAACAGTTCGAAATCGGTGGACTGTAGAGGCATGGTTTTGTTATTACAAATCAATACTCAATAATAAATCGAAATTTTGTTTACTGTATTGCCGAAATGGAATTTTCGCATTTCCTTTGATTTGCAAAAAAGATGGGGTTGAGGCGCGCCGTGTGAGCAACGAAACGGGCGGCATCTGCCGCCCGCTGTGGGGGGAGTGCGTGCGGCTTACACACGAAAGGACTCGCCACAGCCGCAGCGATCACGCTCCTTGGGGTTGTTGAATTTGAACCCCTCATTGAGCCCTTCGCGCACGTAGTCCAGCTCCGTGCCGTCGATGTAGGCCAGGCTTTTGGGATCGACCATGAGCTTGACGCCGTGCTGCTCGAAAAGCTGGTCTTCGGGGGCGATTTCATCCACGTATTCCAGCTTGTAGGACAGGCCCGAGCAGCCGGTGGTTTTCACGCCCAGGCGCACGCCAATGCCTTTGCCGCGCTTGGCGAGGTATTTGCTGACATGCCGCGCTGCGGCTTCGGTGAGTGTTACGGCCATAAGACACATTCCAACACAGGCTTGGGCGATGCCCGCCGTGGCGGCGGGGGCGGATGGGTAGCGGGGGCTGCCGGGCCGCGCCATCAGGCGGCGGCGTGCTTTTTCCTGTAGTCCTCCACGGCGGCCTTGATCGCGTCTTCGGCCAGGATGGAGCAGTGCACTTTGACGGGCGGCAGGGCCAGCTCTTCGGCGATGACGCTGTTTTTCAGCGCCTCGGCTTCATCGAGCGTCTTGCCTTTGACCCACTCCGTCACCAGCGAGGAGGAGGCAATGGCTGAGCCGCAGCCGTAGGTTTTGAAACGGGCGTCTTCAATCACGCCGGTGGCGGGGTTGACCTTGATTTGCAGGCGCATGACGTCGCCGCAAGCGGGCGCGCCCACCATGCCGGTGCCTACGGTGGCGTCGTCCTTGTCGAAGGAGCCGACGTTGCGCGGGTTTTCATAGTGGTCGATGACTTTGTCTGAATAGGCCATGACGGTTCCTTATGGGGCTGGTTGCTGGCGCTGCGAAAGGAGGCCAGCGTTTTTTGATGGGAAACAGGGGGAAGGTGGAGCAGGACAGGTGGGCAGCGGGGTCAATGCGCCGCCCACTGGATGGTGCTGAGATCGACGCCGTCCTTGTACATCTCCCACAGCGGGCTGAGTTCGCGCAGGCGGGTGACGTTTTCACGGATGGTCTGGATGGCGTAATCGACCTCCTCCTCCGTGGTGAAGCGGCCAAAGGTCATGCGCAGGCTGCTGTGGGCCAGCTCATCGCTGCGGCCCAGGGCGCGCAGCACGTAGCTGGGCTCCAGGCTGGC
>JAUMYU010000009.1 GCA_030528485.1 Comamonadaceae bacterium | reverse complement strand
CTGGCCATCCACCGCCATGTGGATCTTCGTGCTCAGACCTCCTCGACAACGCCCCAGAGCCGGGTGCGCTGCCCCCCCTTTTCCGGTCGCCGCCTGTGCGTGTGCCCGGACAATGTTGCTGTCGATCATCAGATACTCGTTGCTTCGATCCTGAATCAGGGACTGGAACACCAGCTCCCAGATGCCCTTGGCCGCCCAGCGGGTGAAACGCTTGGCACGCTCTTGTAGGCTCCGTAGCGTGCCGGCAGATCGCTCCAGCGCGCCCCGGAGTGCAACACCCACAGCACGCCATTGACGAAGCGGCGGTTGTCCACTGCCGTACGCCCAGGGTCACTGGCCTTGCCTGGGAACAGATCTTCGATCCGCTCCCATTGGGTTTGGGTCAATTCGTAGCGGCTGGGCCGCGGATGCTTGGTCTTGGACATCCGCCGAAGATACTGGATGAATGTCGATTCGGCCTAAGAACCTGTTCACGATCTTTTGAGGATGAGCGCCAGGAAAGCCAGGTGAATGAACTGCAATCTGGTATTGAGCAGGCGTTCGCAGTTCTTCCACAGTCTTGTGTTTTTCTCCACTTCGCTGCACTTGGCAAAGTACGCATATACCGTTCGCCATTTGGGAAAGTCGCTGGGTAAAGCTCTCCATTGGCAGCCTGTGCGCAGCAGGTACAGCACCGCGCAGAACACCTCATACAGATCGACCGTGCGCGGCTTGGTGCGTTTGCGTGCCTGCTCCAGGATTGGAAGGATCTGTTTGAACTGCTCACGGCTGATGTCACTGGGGTAGGTTCTTTGGCGCATGGCCTCAGTATGCTCGCAGAAAAAAGATCGTGAACAGGCTCTAAAGGCGTATTTGAGATCGTATTTTTTACATCGAAGAAAAATAAACTCCTTATCCATCAAGCCGAAACAATGCGATTTCTTTTCCTTTGAAATATAAAAATAAACGCACATATTACATATCAAAGTAAAAATTCATACCCTATCAGCAAGCCATAAACAGGTCATTTTTTTGCTTTTCGATATGAAAAACGCCTACTGCCGCGCCGTGCGTACGTTGCGCGGCAGGGCTTGGGGCTGGCTGCTGCGAAAAGGGTTGATGTCCAGCCCGCCGCGGCGGGTGTAGCGCGCCCAGACGCTCAGTTGCACGGGTTGGCAGTGCTGCCAAATGTCGATAAAGATGCGCTCGACGCAGTTTTCGTGAAAGCCGGTGTGGTTGCGAAAGCTGACAATGTATTGCAGCAGCGCGGCCTGGTCGATGGGGTGGCCGTGGTAGGCGATTTGCACGCTGGCCCAGTCGGGCTGGCCGGTGACGGGGCAGTTGCTTTTGAGCAGGCGGCTGGTGAGGGTTTCGCTGACGTGGGCCTGGCTGCGGTCGCTGTGCAGCAGCTCGGGGCGGGGCTGGTAGTCGCTGCACTCCACATCCAGGCGGTCCAGATCCAGCCCGTCGAGTTCGGCCAGCGGCTCGGCGTCGAAGTCCTGCGGCGGCACCAGGCGCACGCCCAGGCTGGCTTGCACGGGCGCGCCGCGCCAGGCGGCTTCGGTCAAATCGGTCAGCAGGGTTTGGCGCAGGGCGTCGGCGCTGTCGAAGCGGGTGTTGTTGAAGCTGTTGAGATAGAGCTTGAAGGATTTGCTTTCGATGATGTTGTGCGTTTCGGCGGGGAAGTGAAAGTGGCCGATGGCGATTTGGGGTTTGCCGCGCGGGTTGAGCCAGCTCAGCTCAAAGGCCGTCCAGCTATCGGCGCCGACAAAGGGCAGCCGCCCGCGCAGGCCCAGGGCTTCGCGCTGGGCGGCGCGCGCGATGGGAAAGAGCAGGCCGGGGTCGTAGCGGTCGGGGTAGGCGACGTCGCGGCCTAGCGGATTGGCGCGGGGGTTGGCATGAGAATCGACGCTTGGGGCGGTCGGTTGGCTCGGGGGCAAGGCGGTATCGGTCATGGGTTGACGGGATGTGGGCAATGAGGGCTGAAGAAAGACTCGGGAAAGGGACTCAGGAGAACAGCGCGAAAGAGCAACGCAGCGCAATTGGGCAGGAAAGCAAAAAAATGCAAAAAAAGCACCGGCGGACGGCCCCTGCAACAGGCCGCAACCGCCTCCGCAAGGAACGGGGCGGGGATAATACGCGGCTACGCCCGGCCTTGTCTGTTCATTGTCTGCCGGGCGTTGATGCATTGACAAACCGTGTCCAGACCTGTTTCCCCGCCTCCCCCCGCGCGCCCGCTCTCCGAGCTGGAATCGGCGGAGCTGTCCCAGCTCAATTCGCCCCAGCCGCCCCGCCTGCAATTGCGCGGTATCACCAAGACGTACCCCGGCGTTGTGGCCAACGATGGCATTGATTTGTGCGTCGAGCGCGGCCAGATTCACGCCATCCTGGGTGAAAACGGCGCGGGCAAGTCCACGTTGATGAAAATCATCTACGGTGCCACCGCGCCGGACGCGGGCGAGATCGTCTTTGACGGCCAGCCCGTGCACATGCGCTCGCCCCAGCATGCGCGCCATCTGGGCGTGGCGATGGTGTTCCAGCACTTCAACCTGTTCGACTCGCTCACCGTGGCCGAGAACATCTGGCTGGGCCAGGAGTGGAGCATGAGCCGCGAGATGCTGGACGTGCTGCTGGACGAAGCCGCCACCGTGTTCGGTCTGGATCTGGAGCACGACCGCCCCGTGCACACGCTCAGCGTGGGCGAGCGCCAAAAGGTGGAAATCCTGCGCGCGCTGGTGGCGCACCCCAAATTGCTGATTCTCGATGAGCCCACTTCCGTGCTCACGCCGCAGGCGGTGCAAGGGCTGTTCAAGGTGCTGCGCCGCCTGGCCGATTCGGGGTGCAGCGTGCTCTACATCAGCCACAAACTGCATGAAATCCGCGAGCTGTGCGACGTATGCACCGTCATCCGCCAGGGCAAGGTACGCGGCGTGGTCAATCCGCGCCAGCAAAGCGATGCCTCGCTGGCGCGCTTGATGATTGGCATTGAGCCGCCGCGCGCGCAACCGCGCCAAAGCCGCCTCGGCGCCAACGCGCTGGAGGTGCACGGCCTGAGCCTGCCCAGCACGCATGTGTACGGCACCGCTTTGCACAACGTGCATTTGCAGGTGCGCGCGGGCGAGGTGGTGGGCATTGCGGGCATTTCCGGCAACGGGCAAAACGAGCTGCTGCAAGTGCTCTCGGGCGAGGACGTGCGCGCCCTGCCCGGCAGCGTGCGCCTGTTCGGGCAAGATGCCGCCGCCCTGCCCCCGGCCCAGCGCCGCCGCCAGCACGGGCTGCACTTTGTGCCCGAGGAGCGCCTGGGCCGCGCCACCGTGCCCAGCATGAGCCTGGCGCACAACCTGCTGCTCACGCGCGGGCTGGAAAAGCCCCCGCTGGGCTGGCTCAGCCCGCGCGCGCTGGGCGCCGCCGCGCAATCCATCATTGCCGACTTCGGCGTGCGCGCAGCGGGCAGCCACGCGGCGGCGCGCTCGCTCTCGGGCGGGAATTTGCAAAAGTACATCCTCGGGCGCGAAATGGGCGCACAGCCGCGCATTCTGATCCTCGCGCAGCCAACCTGGGGGGTGGACGTGGGCGCTTCGGCGCAAATCCGCGCCCAGATTCTGCGCATGGCCGACCAGGGCTGCGCGGTGCTGGTCGTCAGTGAGGAGCTTGATGAGCTGTTCGAAATCAGCGACCGCCTGTACGTGATCTCCAAAGGTACACTCTCGCCCCCATTGCCGCGTGCGCAGGCCAGCGTCGAGAAAATCGGCCTGTGGATGAGCGGGCTGTGGACGCAGGACGATCCGCAAACCGCCCCCTCCCTCCCGCTGGAGATCGCCACTTTGGTCTAACCCCCTTGTGAACCCTTTTCGCGCTGCCTGACGGCATTCATTTACAAATCAAAAAGAAACAAAATGACGCCATTTTGGCAATACAGGCATAAAGTCATTTTTCTTTTTGATTGAAATAAACCCGCTCGCGGCCCCACACTTTCAACGGCATGAGACTTACCCTTGAGGCCCGCCCCCAACCCTCGCGGCTGTGGGCGTACCTGTCCCCCTTTCTTGCGCTGGCGCTGACCATGTTGCTGGGCGCGGCGCTGTTTGCGCTCTCGGGCAAATCGCCGCTGCAAGGCTTGTACGCCTTCTTCTGGGAGCCAATCAAGAGCACCTACGCCTGGGGCGAAATCGTGCTCAAGGCCACGCCCCTGCTGCTCATCGCCCTGGGCCTGGGGCTGTGCTTTCGCTCCAACGTCTGGAACATCGGCGCAGAAGGCCAGTTCGTGCTGGGCGCCATCGCCAGCGGCTGGGTAGCCTTGCAGGCCGGGCCGAACACGGGCGGCTGGATCGTGCCGCTGATTTTGCTGGCGGGCTGCGCGGGCGGCATGCTCTGGGCCGGCATCGTCGCCCTGCTGCGCGACCGCTTCAACACCAATGAAATTCTGGTGAGCCTGATGCTGGTGTACGTCGCCGTGCAGATCCTTAATTACCTGGTGTATGGCCCCTGGAAAGACCCGGCGGGCTACAACTTCCCGCGCACGCCCAGCTTCGAGGCCGTCACCCAATTGCCCCGGCTGATGGCTGGCTCGCGCGCCAATGCGGGCCTGTGGATTGCGCTGCTGGCCGGGCTGCTGATGTGGCTGTTTCTCTTTCGCACCAAGGCCGGTTTTGCCCAGCAAGTGGGCGGCCTGGCGCCCGCAGCGGCGCGCTATGCGGGCTTTTCCGCCCGGCGCGCCCTGTGGACGGCGCTGCTGACCTCGGGCGCCCTGGCGGGTCTGGCAGGCGCGCTGGAGGCCATCGGCCCCGTCGGCCAGCTCAACCCGCACATCCCCGTGGGCTATGGCTTTACGGCCATCATCGTGGCTTTCGTGGGCCGCCTGCACCCCTTTGGCATGGTGTTTTCCGCCGTGTTGCTGAGCATGTTCGTCATCGGCGGCGAAGTCTCGCAATCGCAATTGGGGCTGCCCAAATCGCTCTCCAGCATGTTCCAGGGGCTGCTGCTGTTTTGCCTGCTGGCGTGCGACACGCTCATCAACTACCGCGTGCGCTTCAAACCCCGCCCGCTTGCCGCCCGGCCCCCTGCCCCCCCGTCCACGAAAGGAACGCCGTAATGGACTCCCTCAACTGGCTTGTTCCTCTGGCCGCCACGCTCAACGCGGGCACCGTGCTCGCCCTGGCCGGGCTGGGCCTGCTGATTAACGAGAAGGTCGGCATCATCAACCTGGGCGCCGAAGGCATGATGCTGTGCGCAGCCATCGCCGCCTATGCCACCGTGGTGCACAGCGGCAGCTTTGCGCTGGGCCTGCTGGCGGGCGCTGCCGCCGGGGCCGTACTGGCCGCGCTGTTTGGCCTGCTGGTGATTTTCCTGCACACCAACCAATACGCCAGCGGCCTGGCGCTCAGCCTGTTCGGCATGGGCTTTTCGGCCTATGTGGGCCGGGGCTATGTGCAAGAGAGCCTGCCTGGCTCGATCGATTTCGCCATTCCCCTGCTGGCCGATTTGCCCTTGGTGGGGCCGCTGTTCCAGTTGCATCCGCTGGCTTATCTCACCATCGCGCTGGCCTGGGCCATGATGCAGTTCTACACCCGCACACGCCCCGGCCTGCTGCTGCGCTCCATTGGCGAATCGCCCGAGGCCGCCCACGCCCTGGGCTACCACGTGCGCGGCATTCGCCTGCTGTGCACGGCCTTGGGCGGCGCCCTGTGCGGGCTGGCGGGCGCTTATCTGTCCACCGTCTATAGCCCGCTGTGGGCCGAAGGCATGGTGGCCGGCCAGGGCTGGATCGCACTGGCGCTGACCGCCTTTGCCACCTGGCGCCCGCGGCGCATCTTGCTGGGCGCTTACCTCTTTGGCGGCATGACGGTGTTGCAGTTGGATTTGCAGGCCTCGGGCGTGCAAATCCCCAGCCAGTTCCTGAGCATGCTGCCCTACGTCGTCACCATCGTGGTGCTGGTGCTGATCTCGCGCAACCCCACCTGGATTCGCACCAACATGCCCGCCTCGCTGGGCAAAAGCTTTTCGCCGCGTTGAACAAGTCTTTTGTGCTCTGTTCTTTTTTCGTCTTGACCTTGGAGAACCCCATGACCACCAACCCCGCCACCCGTCTGGCCCTGCACGGCGCCACCGCGCTGCTGGCCGCTGCCTCCCTCGCCGCATGCGGCAAGCAGGAAGCGCCCAGCGCACCTGCCGCCACACCGCAGCCGCCTGCATCCAACGTCGCGCCTGCATCCGCGCCCGCCAGCAACGCTGCGCCAGCGGACAAGCAGGCCGAAGCCAAGCATGCCACGCAGCCCGTCAAAGTCGCCTTTGCGTACATTGGCCCGGTCGGTGACGGCGGCTGGACGTTTGCCCACGACAACGGCCGCCAGGCCATGCTGGCCAAACTGGGCGACAAGGTGCAGACCAAATTCGTCGAAAGCGTGCCCGAGTCCGCCGACGCCGAGCGCATCCTGCGCGGCTTCGCCGCCGAAGGCAACACCATCATCTTCGGCACCACCTTCGGCTACATGGATTACATGGCCCGCCTGGCGCAAGACTTCCCCAACATCAAGTTCGAGCACGCCACCGGCTACAAAACCGCCGCCAACCTCAGCGCCTACGACAGCCGCACTTACGAGGGCGCTTACATGGCCGGCATCGTGGCGGGCGCCATGACGCAATCGAACGTGCTGGGCGTGGTCGGCTCCGTGCCCATCCCCGAGGTCATCCGCAACATCAACAGCTTCACGCTGGGCGCACAGTCGGTCAATCCCAAGATCACCACCAAAGTCGTCTGGGTCAACGAATGGTTCAACCCGCCCAAAGAAACCGAAGCGGCCAACTCGCTCATCAACAACGGCGCGGACGTGCTGTTCCAGAACACCGATTCGGCCGCCGTGCTCAAAACCGCGCAGGAAAAAGGCAAGCGCGCCTTCGGCTGGGATTCGGACATGACCGCCTACGGCCCACAAGCGCACCTGGCCTCGGCCATCATCAACTGGGAGCCGTACTACACCCATAGCGTGCAATCGGTCATCGATGGCACCTGGAAAAGCGGCAAATACTGGTGGGGCGTGAAAGAAGGCGCAATCGATTTGGTCAGCCTGGCCGATGACATCCCGCAAGAGATCAAGGACAAAGTCGCCACCGTCAAGCAGGGCCTGAAAGACGGCAGCTTCCATATCTGGAAAGGCCCCATCCTCGGCCAGGACGGCCAGGAAGTGCTGGCGGCCGAGCGCGTAGCCGACGACGACTTCCTCACCAGCATCCGCTTCTACGTGCAAGGCGTGGAGGGCAAAGTGCCGGGGCAATAAGACCAAAAGCCTGTTCAAAGACGGCAGCGGCTGATCCCGCCCCCGCTGCATGAAAAATCGCTTTCTGGCCATACCGTTTGCCAGAAAGCGATTTTTGTTTTTGGTCGGCCTTTCGGCCCCATGAATCCGATGCAATCGAGAGGGTTCACTGCGAAGCAAGCATCTCAACGCCCGCAGCCACAGCCACCCGCGCTCCCACAACCTCCGCCTGCCGGGCTGGGCGACTCTGCCTGGTAGGGCATGTGCGGCGCATCGCGACTCGCGCCTGCGGCAGCCAGTCGGGCTTCGTAATCGGCCCACCATGCGGCCTGCTGCTGGCCCATTTCATACAGATAGGCCCAAGTGTAAATGCCGCTATCGTGCCCATCGCTGAAGCGGGGCTGGATGGCGTAATGCCCTACAGGCTCAATGCCCACGACATCCACCAGGCGCTTGCCGGTTTGCAGCACGCTTTGCCCCGGGCCATGCCCTTGCACCTGCGCGGAAGGCGAATACACGCGCAGCAACTCAAAAGGCAGGCGGAAAACTTCGCCCGTGGCAAAGCCGATTTCCAATGCACGGGACTGGCCGTGCAACGTGATATGGGTAGGCGCAGGGGTTTGCGCATCAAGGCCAGCCATCGTGTTCGTCCTTTTCCATTTTTTTGCCGCCAAACGGCTTGTCCAGCGGCTTGTTCGCCAGTTGGACGCGCTCACTCCTTCGCGTCGGATGCCCCGCTTTGCGGCGCACGCGGCTCCACATCGGTCACATCAGCCTGGATACGCTGCTGCTGCGCACGGGCGCGGGCGTAACGGTTCATCGATTGGTAACCGTATTGAAAGCCGCTGCGCGGATCAAAGCGCCCCGCCGTCCACGCCCCCACGGGTTTGCCCGTCAGGCGCGCCCAAGCCCGCCGCACCTGAAACGCCAGCCAAAACCCGGCCACCGCAAACAGGAAAACAAAAAACAAGGCCGCCCCGGCCATCAAGCCCAAAGCCAGCAGCAAGGCGCTGGCCACCATCGCGATCACATTGTTCAAACGACAACCCTTTCCATCATGGCGGCGAAAAAGCTCCCCCGCATGGCGCATGAATGTAGCGGCATTTGCCTGGACTTCAAGAGGCTGCACGATTTACACATGTGAGATTGACATGATGAGTGCGCTGCAATGCAGCCATCTCACGCATGGAATAGCCATAGTATGATGCCCACGATATGTTGCAAATCAGGAGATTTGCAGATTTTTGACACAGTTTTGTGACATTTTGGCCGTAGGCATCGTGTATGGCATTGGCTCCAGACACCGAGAGTATTTTTGGTCCGGATTCGGTTTTCGGTCGCGCGGTGGCGAAGATTTCCCGCCGCGGGCCGCGCACGCCAAAAAAGGACAAGGCGCCCCCTGCGATGGAGACAGAACAGCAGTTTCGCAGCGAGCTCGATGCCATCGCCTCGCAGACGGCATCGCAAACGGCCAACGCTTACACGGGGCACCACATCGTCCACGGCGTTTCCGGTGCGGGCAAGACCGTGAGGCTGCTGCACCATGTGCAACGCCTGGTGGCCAAACGCACGGCGGAGGGCGCTGCCCCCATCCTCGTGCTTTGCTACAACGAGCCACTGGCCGTCTGGCTGCAAAGCCAGTTTGCGCGCCGCGGGCTGGCGCGCCACGTCATTGCCCGGCATTTTCACCGCTGGTGCCGCGAGCAATTGATGGCCTTTCACCTGCCGCCGCCGCCCAAGGAAATGCCGCCTTCGGCCCAGATCAAGGATTTGGTGCAGCGTGTAATCCATGCGCTCTCCACCGGCGCGATTCCCGCCGGGCAGTACGCAGCCGTTCTGGTAGATGAAGCGCACGATTTCGAAGCTCCCTGGCTGAGCATGCTGGCCCAATTGCCCGCCAGCCCGGACAACCATCTGGTGCTGTATTACGACGATGCGCAAAGCCTGCTCAAGCGCAAACGCACCGAGCGCATCCGCTTCGACCAGCATGGCATCCGGACGGACAACATCCAGCATCTGACGGTGAACCGGCGCAATACGGAGCCTGCTTTCAACGCCATCATGCGCATGGCGGGCACCTTGGTTGAGCCGATTGAAGCGGACGCCAACGGCATCCCGCGCCTGCAACCGCAAAGCAGCGGCCGGGCTGGCCCGGCGGTACTGTTCTTCCCCATGAGCAACTTGCGCGAGCAGGGCCGCAAGGCGGTGGAGCTGTTGCAGCAAGCGCATAGCCTCGAAGGCGTCCCCTGGCGCAAGATGGCCGTGCTGTGCGACAACCGCTTTCAAATGGACGTGTGCGATGGCGCCCTGCGCTACCAGCGCGTGCCGCGCCAATTGCGCCGGGGCGCGGGCGATTACGACCCGTATTCGGACACCGTCAAAATCATGAGCCTGCAAGCCTGCGCGGGGCTGGAGTTCGAGGTCGTCGTCATCGTCGATTCGGGCGAGCCGCCTTCCTCGGAGCTGGAGATCGAAGAAAAACAGCGCCAGCTCTACATCGCCGCAACGCGCGCACGCAACAAGCTTTACGTCATCGGCATCGGCAAGCCCTGCATGGAGCCTGCCCCCAAGCCAGGGGATGCCGATTAGGGGTTGTCGAGATTTGGTTTGCGAAGCGGTTTTTCGAGGAAAACACCGCCGCAATACTGAGTCTCAACCACCCCTGGGGCCTGCCCTCACCCCAATCCGGACACCTCGGCGCAAGTGCTGCGCATGCGTTCTTCAAGCTGGGGGCGTTGGCCTTTCAGCCATTGCAGGCGTTGCAGGCGCGCGGCGGGCGCATCCTCGGCCCGGGTGTGCGGCGCGGCCCAAATGGGGGCGGGGTAATAAGCATCCCAGGTGTAGCGGGCGATCACGTGCCAGTGCAGGTGCGGCACCATGTTGCCCAGGCTGGCGAGGTTGATCTTGTCGGGCGCGATGGTGGCGCGCATGGCGCGCTCGAGCGCGGTGAGGATGCGCATGCAATGGATTTGCGCGCGCTCATCCAGATCGCTCCATTCGCGCACGTGGCGCTGCCAAATCACGCGGTAAAACGCGGGCAGGGCGGGATCTTCGTCCACATGCACCACGCGCACATGCGCATCTTGAAAAACCACGCGCCCGCCCGCGCCTGCACACAATGGGCACGGCTGGGCTTGCACGGGCGTTGGCTGCGGCGCGCTCTGGTTGACGGGCTGGGGCATGGTGGTTTTCCTTGATTTTTCCTGGGGGAGCAAGGGGCTGCTTGAGGGCCGCTTGGGCGCTTATTTCGTGCCAAAGATGCGGTCGCCCGCGTCGCCCAGGCCGGGGAGGATGTAGCCGTGCGCGTTCAGCTCGCGATCGACGGCGGCGGTGTAGATGTGCACGTCGGGGTGCTCTTGTTGCAGCAGGCGCACGCCTTCGGGCGCGGCCAGCAGGCACATGAATTTGATGGAGCGCGGCCCCAGCTCCTTGATGCGGCGCACGGCGGCCACGACGGAGTTGCCCGTCGCCAGCATGGGATCGACGACGATGACATCGCGCTCAGCCACTTCCGAGGGCATCTTGAAGTAGTACTCCACCGCTTGCAGCGTGGCCGGGTCGCGGTACAGGCCGATGTGGCCCACGCGCGCGCCGGGCACGACGTTGAGCACGCCATCGAGAATGCCCCCGCCTGCGCGCAGGATGGAGACGAGCACCAGCTTTTTGCCGTCGATCATGGGGGCCATCATGGTCTCCAGCGGCGTTTCGATCTCCACCTCTTGCACGGGCATGTCGCGCGTGACTTCATAGGCCATCAAGGTGCTCAATTCATTGAGCAAGCGGCGAAAGCCGTTGGTGCTGGTGGTTTTCACGCGCATCAGCGTGAGTTTGTGCTGCACCAGGGGGTGCTGGATGACGTGCAGGGTTTGGGGGTTCAAGTTCATGGCTGAAGGGGCTGGAACGGGTTAATTTTACAAATCAAAAAGAAATAAAATCGCATTATTTAGGCAACATGGGCAATGAATCAAATTTCCCTTGAATTGTATTAAAAAGAAACGACGCCTGCGCGGCGATCACCGCCCCGCAGGCTTGCCGGGAGTTTGCACAGGCGCTTACTGCGCCACCCAGCCACCATCCATGTTCCAGGCCACGCCACGGATGTTGTCGCCTGCGGGCGAGCAGAAAAACGCCGCCAGCTCGCCCAGCTCCTCGGGCGTGGTAAATCGCTGCGACGGCTCCTTGGCGCCCAGCAACTGGCGCGTGGCTTCGTCGTTGCTGATGCCGTTTTTGGCCGCCAGCGCGTCAATCTGCTTTTGCACCAGCGGCGTGAGCACCCAGCCCGGGCAAATGGCGTTGACCGTCACGCCCGTGGTCGCCGTCTCCAGCGCCGCCACCTTGGTCAGGCCGACCACGCCGTGCTTGGCCGCCACGTAGGCGGATTTTTCCGCCGAGGCCACCAACCCGTGCACCGAGGCGATGTTGATGATGCGCCCCCAGTTGGCCTTGCGCATCGCCGGCAGCGCCAGGCGCGTGGTGTGAAACACGCTGCTGAGGTTGATGGCGATGATGGCGTCCCAGCGTTCGGGCGGGAAATCCTCGATCGTGGCCGTGTGCTGGATGCCGGCGTTGTTGACCAGCACATCCACCTGACCAAACTCGCGCTGGGCGAATGCCATCAGCTCCTCGATCTGTGCTGGCTGGCTCAGATCCGCGCCGTGGTAGGCCGTGCGGATGCCGTGGGCCGCGCCTGCGCGCTCAATCTCCTGCTGCGGCCCAGCCGCATCGCCAAAGCCGTTGACGACGATGTTCGCGCCGCGCGCAGCCAGCACCTTGGCAATGCCCAGCCCGATGCCGCTGGTAGAGCCTGTGACCAGCGCTGTTTTGCCCTTGAGATTCATGAAAGTGGCCTCCGTGAGTCAGAAAATGGGGATGCACCGCCAGGCGCCTGCGCGGCCAAAGTGCGCCGCGCCCGCCAGCGTATGCGGTAAATTGGCGGGCCGCATTTTCGCAGCTTTGCCCTGCCCCGAAAGCGCCGCGCCAGGCCGCCAAGACTGCCCAAGCCCCCGGCAACAGCGCGCACCACGCCCACCCCTCGCCCGTGAGAAACGCCATGACAGCCACCTCCCCCGCCCTGCCCCGCCTGCGCTACGTCCACTGCCCCGGCGCCAGCAAAAACAACCCCAACGGCATCGGCCATGCCCAAACCCACCGCATGGCCTATTGGGATTGGACGAATTGGGCCGCCGCCCAGGCTCCAGAGAGCGCGCCAAGCAACACACCAAACAACGCCCCCGACGCGCCCGATCTGGGCCACCTCATCGTCTGCGTGCACGGCCTCACCCGCAACGGCCGCGACTTCGACGCCCTGGCTGCGCGGCTGGCGCGGCGCGCGCGCGTGGTCTGCCCCGACGTCGCCGGGCGCGGCCAAAGCGACTGGCTGGCCGATCCCGCCCAGTACCAGGTGCCACAGTACGTCAACGACATGCTCGCCCTGCTGGGCCATTTGGTGCAGGAAGCCGCCGCCGCAGGCCAGCCCATCACCCGGCTGGACTGGATCGGCACCAGCATGGGCGGGCTGATCGGCATGGGCTTTGTCACCCTGCCCGGCCTGCCCATCCCCATCAGTCGCCTGGTGCTCAACGACGTTGGCCCCGCCCTGGAGTGGAGCGCCATCGAGCGCATCGGCCAATACCTGGGCAAGCCACTGGAATTTGCCGGCGAGCAAGAAGGCGCGGCCTATCTGCGCCAAATCGCCGCCGCCTTCGGCCCCCACACCGATGCGCAGTGGCTGGCCCTCTCGCGCCCGCAATTTCGCGCGCTGGACAACGGCCGCCTGACCCTGCATTACGACCCGGCCATCGCCCATATCTTCCAAACCGCCACCGCCCCCACCCCGGCTGCGCAAGAGCTGATGTGGAACCTCTACGACGCCATCACCGCCCCCACCTTGCTGCTGCGCGGGCAAGACTCCGACCTGCTCAGCCCCGCCACCGCCCAGGCCATGACCGAGCGCGGCCCCAAAGCCCGGTTGATCGAATTCCCCGGCGTCGGCCACGCCCCCACTCTGGTGCAGGACGGGCAAATCCGGGCGGTGGAGGAGTTTCTCTTTCAGCCCCAGATCTGATTCCAAATCAAAGTAAAATCAGCCCTTCACCTATCAAGCCATAAAATGATTATTTTTTGCCTATTGATTTACAATAAAACAAATCAAAAGGCAAAAAAACAACCCCGGCATGGCTTGATACACCACAACCCGCCATCACCATTGATCTGGAAATCAATCCGGCCCTCCCGATGCACCTCGACGTCAAAATCCTCGACGAACGCCTGCGCGCACAAATGCCCACCTACGCCACCCCCGGCAGCGCCGGACTGGATTTGCGCGCCTGCCTGCCCGCGCCCCTGACGCTGGAGCCCGGCCCCAACGCCACCCTCATCCCCACCGGCCTGGCCATCCACCTGCGCGATGCCGGCTACGCCGCCCTCATCCTGCCGCGCTCCGGCCTGGGCCACAAACACGGCCTGGTACTGGGCAACCTCGTCGGCCTTATCGACAGCGACTACCAGGGCGAGCTGATGGTCAGCGCCTGGAACCGTGGCAGCCAACCCGTCACCATCGCCCCGCTGGACCGCATCGCCCAGCTCATCATCGTCCCCGTCGTGCAAGCGCAGTGGAACATCGTCGAAAACTTCGACCAATCCAGCCGCGGCAGCGGCGGCTACGGCTCCACCGGCACCGACTAGAGCGTGGCTAAAGCCTGGTTAAGGCGCGCTCAAAGCCGCACCGTCCCCCCGCAACCGTCCCATACATTCGCGCGCCCTTTATTTACGAGCTTTTACACAAGCCCCATCCCCCCGCAAACCCCCAGGCGCTAGGATGGCGCCCGTTTCGTGATTCCTGTTCTTGATGAAGGAGAAGCCCATGTCCAGCATCCGCACCACCTTGCTCACCAGCGCCTGCGCCGCCGCCCTGGCCCTGGCCGGTTGCCAAAGCACCCCGCTCTACCCCCAGCAAGGCGGCTACCAACAACCCGCTTACCAACAACCCGTCTATCAGCAACCGGGCTATCAACAGCCCGGCTACGGCGCACCCGCCCCCACCCGCGCGCCCGTGAACGTGCTGGAGTACGGCTACGTCACCAACATTGAGGCGCTGCAAAACGCCAACCGTGGCAGCACCGGCGCAGGCGTTGTGCTGGGTGCAGTGGTGGGCGGCCTACTGGGCAACCAGGTCGGCGGCGGCCGCGGCCGCACCGCTGCCACCATCGCCGGCGCCGTTGGCGGCGCCATGGCCGGCAACACCATTGAGCAACGCATGGATGGGCAAAACGGCCAAATCTACGGCTACCGCATCACCATCCGCGTGGACAACGGTCAATACCGCGTCTATGACGTAACCGACACCGGCGGCCTGCGCATCAACGACCGCGTGCAAGTGCGCAACGGCGAAATCGCCCGCCTGAACTAAACCGCACCCAATTGCCGCGCAAGTGCTGAAATTACAGGTACAATGCGCGGTTTCCGGAGAGATGGATGAGTGGTTTAAGTCGCACGCCTGGAAAGCGTGTGTAGGTTAATAGCCTACCGCGGGTTCGAATCCCGCTCTCTCCGCCAGGTTAGAAAGCCAAGTGATTGATTTCACTTGGCTTTTTCTTTGCCTGTCGGCCTGCTCGTTCGCCACCTGTCCCGCCAATGCAACCCCGGACATGATGAGAAATAGATACGAAGTGGCCCTGCTTCATCGCAACAGGTTTTCCGCACCGCAAAGCGCGCCATGACGACCGCCCTCCCCCAGCCCCAACACCCGCGCCGACTCCTCTCCGGCCTGGCTTTGGCGGCGCTGGGTGCCATCGCCTTCAGCGGCAAGGCCATCATCGTCAAGCTGGCTTACCGCCATGGGGTGGATGCCGTCACGCTCATCATGTACCGCATGCTGTTTGCGCTGCCGTTGTTTGTGCTCATGGCCTGGCTGGCCGGTTGTGGCAAGCCGCCGCTGTCGGCCAGGGATCAATGGGGCATCGTGGGGCTGGGCATTTCGGGCTATTACCTGGCCAGCATGCTCGATTTTGCGGGGCTGCAATACATCAGCGCCAGCCTGGAGCGGCTCATCCTCTACCTCTGCCCCACGCTGGTGATGCTGCTGGGTTGGGTGCTGCGCGGGCGGCGCATCAGCCGGGCGCAAATGGTGGCCGTCGGCGTCAGTTATGCGGGAGCTTTGCTGGTGTTTGGACTGGAATTGCGCGTGGCGCCCACTGCGGCCACGGCCTGGGGCGCTTTGCTGGTGTTTGCGTCCACATGCAGCTATGCCCTGTACCTGTTTTTCAGCGGCGAGTATGTGCAGCGCATCGGCTCGCTGCGCCTGGTGGGTTGGGCCACATCGTTTGCCTGCCTGTGTTGCATCGGGCAGTTTCTGCTGCTGCGGCCTTTGAGCGCGGCCATCGTGGCGCCCGAAGTACTGTGGTTGTCGCTGCTCAATGCCACGCTTTGCACGGCGGCGCCCGTGCTGTTGGTGATGCTGGCGATTGAGCGCCTGGGCGCTGCGCTGGCCGCGCAGGTAGGGATGGTCGGCCCGCTCTCTACCATCGCCCTGGGCATTCTGATCTTGCAAGAGCCTTTCACGCCCTGGCTGGCGGTGGGCACGGCGCTGGTGATTGCGGGGATTGGGCTGTTCAGCCGCGCCCGAGGCGCATAGCGCGCAAGAACACGCCCCAACTGGGGTTTTCAGGCGGCAAGACGCTCTAATATTCGCCGTTGCCCGGCACACGACGGCCAGGCTTGGTTTTTTCAACTCCATGAGGAACACCCGCCATGAAACTTCACAAAACCCTTCTTGCCCTCTGTGCAGCCGTTGGCCTGGGCCTGGCCGCTCAATCGCCTGCGCTGGCGCAAACGAAGAATTACAAGAGCGAATACAAAATGTCGCTGGTGCTGGGCACCGCCTTCCCCTGGGGCAAGGGCGGCGAAATCTGGGCCGACCTGGTGCGCGAGCGCACGCAGGGGCGCATCAACATCAAGCTCTACCCTGGCGCATCGCTGGTGGGCGGCGACCAGACGCGCGAATTCACCGCGCTGCGCCAAGGCGTGATCGATCTGGCGGTGGGCTCGACCATCAACTGGTCGCCCCAGGTCAAGGAGTTGAACCTGTTTTCCATGCCCTTTCTGATGCCCGATTACAAGGCCATCGATGCCCTCACCCAAGGCCAGGTGGGGCAGGATTTGTTTGGTGTGCTCTCCAAGCGCGGCGTGGTGCCGCTGGCCTGGGGGGAAAACGGCTTCCGGGAAGTCTCCAACTCCAAGCACCCCATTCGCACGCCTGAGGACATGAAGGGGCTGAAGCTGCGCGTGGTTGGCTCGCCGCTGTATCTGGACACCATGACGGCCCTGGGCGCCAACCCCGTGCAAATGAGCTGGGCCGATGCGCAGCCGGCGATGGCCTCGGGCGCGGTGGATGGGCAGGAAAACCCCATCTCCGTCTTCGCCGCCGCCAAGCTGGAGAGCGTGGGGCAAAAGCATTTGACGGCCTGGGGCTATGTGGCCGATCCGCTGATCTTCGTCGTGGCGGAAAACGTTTGGAAATCCTGGAGCGCCGAAGACCAGGCCATCGTGCGCCAGGCTGCCGTCGATGCCGCCAGGCAGCAGGTGGAGATCGCCCGCAAAGGGATGACGGGCAGCGACCAAAGCCAGTGGCAAGACCTGCAAGCCAAGGGCGTGCAAGTACACCACCTCAGCGATGCCGAGCGCCAGCAGTTCGTGAACGCCACACGCGAGGTGTACGCCAAGTGGAAAAAACACATCGGCGAAACGCTGGTGGAAAAAGCCGAGCAGGCCATTGCCGGCCGCTAAACAGCGTTGCACAGGCCGCGCCCGAATCGCTGCTCATTGGGCAGGTGGCCTTGCCACGCAAAGCGGGATTTGCGTGGCAAGCGCCTACCCGCCGGGGCCAAGGCCTGGCCCTTGAAAATACCAATCATCAAGCAAAAAAATCACCACTCCATGGCAGTTCTGTCAATCCATGGAGTTTTTTTTGATCTGGAAAACAAAGCGGCCAATCAACCAGCGGACTGGGCGCGCCACAGCGTGGCGAAATGGTGGATGGGGCCGTGGCCCTGGCCCACGTTCAGCGTATCGGCGTGGGCGATGCTGTCGGTCAGCCAGACCTTGGCGCGGGCCACCGTCTCGGCCCATGAGGGCAGTTGCGGGCGCAGCGTGGCCAGCGCGGCGGAATAGGAGCAGCCCGTGCCGTGCGTATTGCGCGTGGGCACGCGCGCGGCGGGGTAGTCGCTTTGCTGGCCGTCGGGCGTCAGCAGCGCGTCGGGGGCTTGCGCGCCGCCCAGGTGGCCGCCCTTGGCCAGCACGTGCACCTGGTATTGGCTGGCGACTTGGCGGGCCTGGGCCAGCGCCTCGTCCCAGCTTTGGGCCAGGGGGGCATCGGCCAGCACGGCCAGCTCGGGCATGTTGGGGGTGATGAGGTCGGCCAGGGGCAGCAATTGGCGCAGGGCCGCTTCGGCTTCGGCATCGAGCAGGCGATGGCCGCTGGATGCCACCATCACCGGATCGAGCACCAGCACGGGCGGGCGGTGTGCGGCCAGCCAGTCGGAGACGGTGGCGATGATGTCGGTATTGCCCAGCATGCCGAGTTTGATGGCGTCGATCTCCACATCGTCGCTCACGGCGTCAAGCTGCTCGCGCAGAAACGGCATGGGCGGCACGTGGATGGAGCGCACGCCCTGCGTGTTCTGTGCCACCAGGGCGGTGACCACCGCCATGCCATAGCCGCCATTGGCGGCAATGCTTTTGAGATCGGCATGGATGCCAGCGCCGCCGGTGGGGTCGGTGCCAGCGATGCTGAGAACGCGTGGAATCATGGCGCAATCGCTTTCACATGAGGGGTTCGGAGGGAAATGGCCGCGTCCCAGGCGGCACGCAGGGTTTGCGCCGCCGCGCAGGCATCGGGCGCGGCGCAAATGGCGCTGACCACGGCTGCGCCATCGAAACCGGCGGCGCGCAGGGCGGGGGCATCGGCCGCCCTCACCCCGCCAATGGCCACGGCGGGCAGCGTGGTGCGCGCACGCAAGGCGGCCAGCGCGGGCAAGCCTTTGCCCGTATCGGCATCGGGTTTGGTAGCGGTGGGGTGCAGTGGGCCAATGCCCACGTAATCGACCACGCCCGCCGCCCCCAGCGCCTGGGCCTCGTCCAGCGTGGCGGGGGCGTTGGCGCTCAAGCCCACAATGGCCTCGGGGCCGATGATCTGGCGCGCCAGCGCGGCGGGGATTTCCGATTGGCCGATGTGCACGCCCGCCACCCGCGCCCCAGCGGCGCGCGCGGCCAGAAACACATCGATGCGGTCGTTGACCAGCAAGGCGACATGCGCGGGCAGCGCACGGGCGACGGCTTCGACCAAGGCCAGAAAAGCGCGGCCCGAGGCGTGTTTTTCCCGGATTTGCACCACGCGCACCCCGCCCGCCACGGCTTGTTGCACGGTGTGCAAAACACTGCGCCCGGCGCGCTCGCACAAGGCGGCGTCGGTCACGAGGTAGAGGGAAAGATCCAGCGGGTGCGGGACGTCTGGCGGGGTGTGGGGCAAAGGGCGCATAGGGCAAGACTGCAAGGGAAATGGGCGGGACGGGAGACGGTGTCGGGATGCAGGGCGCGGCACGCAAAGCCACGGCCCGCCAGGCAAGGCCCGCCCCGCTTTCGCGCAAATGCGCAGGGATGGAGCGATGGGCGGTTTACTTCATCTGCGCCAGCCAGGCGTCGATATCGGCGGCGACTTGGCGGGCGGCCTGGGCCATGGCTTGGGCGCCGCCGCTGGCGTCGGCGCTGGCGGCGTTGGCGCTGCGCTCAAAAACGCGCTGGCCCAGCACCTGATCGCCCCGGGCGCTGCTGCGCACGACGGTGGCGCGCACGCGCACGATGGCCCCGCTGGCGCTGTCACTGGGGAAGACTTGCTCGAAACGCTCCACATCGGCGCGCAGCACTGGCGGGGCGATGCCGTCCTCGCGCAGGCGCGCCGGGCTGAAATCGGCATCGAGCACCACCCGCGTGCGCTCCAGTTGCTGGCGCAGTTGCTGCTCGAACAGGCGCTGCACGGGCTGGCTCCAGCGGGCGTTTTGGTAGCCGCGCAGTTGCAAATCGTCGGCGTAGGCCAGGCGGTAGAGCATGACCTGGCTGTCGGTGGGCAAGCCGCTGGCGCTGACGCTGGCCAGTAGCAGGCTGGGCGGCTGGTTTGGCGCCTGGCTGGCCGGTTGCGCGGCAGGCTGCGCCGGGGCTGCGGCGCCAAAGTCGTACAACACGGTGGGCGATGGCGGCTCGGGCAGCGTGGCGCAGCCAGCCAGGGCAAGAGCGGCGCTGGCCGCAACCAACAGGGAGGAGAGGCGATGCATCATGGTGTGGCTTCCGACAGCAAACAGGGTTTATCAATCAAAGGAAAATTCACTTTATTCCCATCATGCCGAAACAGGTTAATTTTTATTCCTTTGATTTGCAATAAAAAACGAGACAAGTGTTCAGGGCTTGGCAAAGCCTTTTTCGCCAGGGCCTGGGCGGCTGGTGTTGGGGCCGTAGAGCAGCGATTGCGGGTTGCTGTTGAGGCTGCGCACGAATTGGCCCACTTCTTTCACCGCTGCGCCCACCTCGTCCAGCGTGCGTTGCAGCCTGGGCAGGGTGGCGGCGCTGATGGTTTCGGCCGCGCCTGCAAAGGCCTGGGCGGTTTGGCCGAGCTGCTCCACCGTGCCGCCTTGCTGGCCCAGCAAGTGGGCGACCTTGCCGATTTCACGGCTCATGGCGTCGATGCTTTTGGCGGTTTGCTCCAGCGTCTTCATGCCGCGGCCCATGTCGCCGCCCAGTTGGGTGATGGCGGGGGCGATATCCCGGCCCCAGCTTTGATCGACTTTTTGCGTCAGCGCGGCGACGCTTTGCGTCAGCGTCGTCAGGTTTTGCGCCACGGCGCCAAAACGCTCCACCGTGCCGATCAGGGTTTGCTGGTTCTCGTCGCTGAGCAATTGGTTGATGCGCGCCATGGTTTCGCGCACGTCGGCGATGACTTCCGGCCCCATGGCGGCCAGTTGGCTGAGGCTGGATTGGCGCATGTGCAGACGTTTGTAGCCGCCTGGGGAGGTGCCCAGATCGGCCAGCGACACGCCCGCTTCGTCCAAATCGATATAGGCCAGGCCCGTCACGCCCTGGTAGCCCAGCGAGGCGTAGGTGGTGGCGCGGATGGGCGTGCCGTCGTCCACCGTGATGCGGATGAGCACGTTGCCCGCGGCCTGGCGGTCAAAGCCGATGTGGGTCACCTTGCCCACGTTCACGCCCTTGTAACGCACGGCTGCCTGGGGCTGCAAGCCGGTGACGGCTTGGGCGGTGGACATTTCATAGGTGTGGTAGCTGCCTTGATCGCGCGTGAGCCAGATGGCCAGCCCCGCCAGGGCGGCCAGCAGCGCCAGCACGAAAATGCCGGCGGCCATCGCATGTGATTTGTTTTCCATGTGCAAGGTCTCGGTAAGAAAAAGTGGCTGCCGGGTCGGCTGCCGGAAATGGGGAAAACCGGCTTACAGCGGCGTGGGCGCCAGGGCGCGCCGGCCGCGCTCGCCCTGGAAGAATTGTTCGATGAACGGGTGCTCAAAGCGCGCCACTTCGCGCGGCGGCGCGGCGATGATGACTTTTTTCTCTGCCAGCACGGCCACGCGCGTGCTCAGGGCGTAGAGCGTATCCAGATCGTGCGTGACCATGATGACCGTCAGCCCCAATTGGGCGTGCAGCTCGCGCAACAATTCGCAAAACTCGTCGGAGCCGCGCGGATCCAGCCCGGCGGTTGGCTCGTCCAGCAGCAGCAAGGGCGGATCCATGATGAGCGCACGCGCCAGCGCCACGCGCTTGATCATGCCGCCTGAGAGGTCCGAGGGCATGCGCTGCGCGTGCTCGGGCTTGAGGCCCACCATTTGCAGCTTGACCATCGCCGCCTGCTGCACCACGGCTTCGGGCAGGCTGTCTTGCTCGCGCAGGGGAAAGGCGATGTTCTCCAGCACCGAAAAGGCCGAAAACAAGGCCCCGTGCTGAAACAGCATGCCCATGCGCGCCGATGCGCCCGGCCCGGGCAGATCGGCCGCATCCACGCCGTTGATCTTGACCGTGCCCTGGCTGGGGCGCGTCAGCCCCAGGATGTGGCGCAGCAGCACGGTTTTGCCCGTGCCCGAGCCGCCTACGATGGTGAGGATTTCGCCGCGGCGCACCTGCAAATCCAGATCCTGGTGCACGGAAAACGCGGACTCGCCCTGGCCGAACGTCGTCCAGAGCTTGTCGATGCGCACGATGACATCGCCCTCGCGAACGCCCTGCGCGTGATCTGGCTGCATGGGCTGCGCTTGGGTTTGGGTTTGGCGTTCCATCAAAACCCCACGTTTCTGAAAATGATGGCAAACACCGCATCGATGACGATGACTGCCGTGATCGAAGTCACCACCGATGCCGTCGTGCCGCTGCCCAGGCTCTCGGTATTGGGCTTGACCCACAGACCCCAGTAGCAGCCGATCAAGGCAATGGCCAGGCCGAAGGCCACCGATTTGCCCATGCCCAGCCACAGGTTGGCAATATCGACGGCCCGGGGCAAGGTTTGCAAAAAGTAGGCGGGCGAGACATCCAGCGCGAAGTTCGACGCGCCAATGCCGCCGAGCAAGGCGGCCATCGTCGTCCACAAACTCACCAGCGGCATGGCCAGCGCCAGCGCCATTGCACGCGGCAACACCAGCCGAAAGCCCTGGGAGATGCCCATCACGCGCATGGCGTCCAGCTCCTCATTGACGCGCATCACGCCAATCTGCGCCGTAATGGCCGAACCGGAGCGCCCTGCCACCAAAATCGCCGCCAGCAGCGGCCCCAGCTCGCGCGTGAGGGAAATGCCCAGGATGTTGACGATGAAAGCATCCGCGCCGAACTGGCGCAATTGCAGCGCCAGCAAATACGCAATCACCACCCCGATCAAAAAGCCCACCAGGGCCGTGATGGGCAGCGCCTGCGCGCCCATGCGGAACACATGGGCGGAAAAATCGTGCCAGGGCGCACGCGCCGGGTTGCGCAAGGCGCGCAGCACATCCAGGAATAACTGGCCCACCAAACGCAACACCGCCGCCGCGTGTTTGAAACCGTTGAGATAAGCCTGGCCCAGCCATTCGATATTGCGCAGCCAGCCGCCCCGGGGGTTGGGCAAGGGCGCGCCGCTGAGCTGCTGCACGCGCGCCAGAATCGCCCGCTGGCTGTCATTGGCCTGCACCCGGGCGGGCATGCGGCCTCCCCAGTAGTGCCACAGCGTCTGCGCCGCGACGTGATCGAAACCCTGCGCCTGGCGCAAATCCCAACTGGCCTGCGCGCCGCCTGACGCCCCGGCTCGCACGCGCTCCAATTGTTTTTGCAGGCCGCTCCAAACGCGGCGGTCGCTCAATGTCGCCGCATCCCAGGCGCCCTGGAGCACGATTTGCGGGCCGCCCTCGCCTGCGCGGCTTTCCAATTGTGGTGTGTGGTTCAACAGTGCCTCTCGCCAGCCAGAAAAATCAGCGCGCCATTGTGCACGCGCAGCATACGCACCAAGCCAAAGCGCCCCAAACCGACCAACCCCACTTCTGTGCATGTAGCGGCTGGGCGACAAGCAGGCATGCGCCCAGGCATCCCCCGCCTGTCGCATAGGCGCAGGATTACGCAATGAAACCAAACCGTCATAAAATTGCAAACCATTTTCATTTTTCGAAACATCTTCTTCACCCCATGCAACACACACACCAATCCGAACCTCGCCAGTGGCCCCACCCCATTGCCCTGGCCTGCCTGTGCGCATTGAGCCTGGGCGCCGCCGCTGCGCACGCCCAGAACGCCCCGGCAACGGACGCAGCCTCGGCCGCCAACGAATTGCCCGCCGTGCTCGTCACCGGCAGCCGCAGCGAGCGCGCCCTGCGCGAAGTGCCCGCCAGCGCCCAGGTGGTGGAAGCGCAGCAGCTCGAAGAAGCGCAAATCGACGACATCCGCGAGCTGGCCGAAACCCTGCCCGGCGTGACGGTGGAGCGCCGCTCCAACCGCATGACCATCAACAGCCGCGATGGCCGCAGCGGCAACGCGGGCTTCAACATCCGCGGGCTGGACGGCAACCGCGTGCTGATGCTGGTCGATGGCGTGCGCATGCCGCGCAATTACAGCTTTGGCGCCTCCAGCCGCGACAACGTCGATTTCGGCCTGCTGGAGCGGGTGGAAATCATCAAAGGCCCCTCCTCCTCGCTCTACGGCTCCGACGGCATTGGCGGCGTGGTGCAGTTCTTCACGCGCCAGCCCGGCAGCTACCTCAAGGACGGCAAAACCCTCGGCGGCCAGGCGGGCCTGGCGTATGAAGGCCAAAGCCGCTCCATGCGCGCCGGCGCTACCGTGGCCGGGCAGGCCAGCGAATCCGTGCAATGGCTGCTCTCGGCCAGCGCCCTCAAGGGCCACGCCCTGGATACGCGCGGCGACAACGACAGCGCCAGCGAGCTGCGCACCAAACCCAACCCGGAGGACGCCCGCGACGCCGCCTTGCTGGGCAAGCTCGTCTGGTCGCCCAGCGCGCGCCAAAGCCACAGCTTCAGCGCCGAATACGTCAGCAAGCGCGACGAGCTGGAGCTGCTCTCGCAATACGGCTCCGTCTCGCGCGGCGTGACCACGCTCACCGCCAGAGGCGACACCGACAACCGCCGCAAGCGCCTGAGCTGGCAAGGCCGCTTTGAGCTGGATGCCCCGGTCGCCGACACCCTGCGCACCACCGTGGCGCACCAGCGCCTGCGCTCGCTGGAGCACTTTGAAAACACCCGCAAAAACCGCCCCGGCCAGGTGCGCAACGTGCTCGACCATGAAAACCTCTGGCAAGTCAGCGCCCAGGCCGAGAAAACCCTGCGCAGCGGCGATCTGGCGCACAAACTCGCCTACGGCGTCGATTACGCCCGCACCAAGGCCGATAACCTGCAAACCGGCGTCACCCCCCCGGCGGGCGAAACCTTCCCGCTCAAACGCTTTCCCGACACCACGGAAAGCGCCGTGGGCCTGTTCGTGCAAAACGAAATCATCGGCAACGGCTGGAGCCTGATCCCCGGCCTGCGCTGGGACAAATACCGCATCAGCGTCGATCCCGCCGGCTTTGCCGGCCAGGCCAGCGGCAAAAGCGGCTCGGCCCTCTCGCCGCGCCTGGGCGCCACGCTGGACCTGAGCCAGGACTGGACGCTCTACGGCCAATGGGCCAGCGGCTTTCGCACCCCCAGCGCCGACCAGCTCAACCGTTTCTTTGAAAACCCCATCGGCCACTACCGCACCGAGGCCAACCCCGACCTCAAACCCGAAAAAGCCCAGCACGTGGAGCTGGGCCTCAAAGGCCAGGGGCAGAACTGGCGTCTGGAAGCGGCCGTCTTCCACGGCCGCTACCGCGACTTCATCCTCGACAACCAGACCGTGCGCGGCACCGGCCGCCCGGGCGATCCGCTGGTTTTCCGCGCCGTCAACATCGGCCGCGCCAACATCAGCGGCTTCGAGATCGCGGGCGAATACCGCCTCGGCGACATGGCCGGCGGCAGCCTGTCGATGCCTGCCGCGTTCAGCATGGCGCGCGGGCGCGACAAGAGCACCGGCAAGCCCATCAACAGCGTGCAGCCCCCGCGCCTGAACCTGGGCCTGCGCTATGCCACGGCGGATTGGTCGCTGCGACTGGACATGGCGCATCGCCAAGGCAAGAAAGCCAAGGACGTGGCCGGCGCCTCCGATCCCCGCGCCGGCGCGGTGGAGTACTTCCGCCCCGCTACCTCCACCGTCTTTGACCTGGGCGGCCAATGGCGCCTGTTGCGCCACGCCAGCGGCGACGTGCGCCTCAACGCCACCGTGCACAACCTCACCAACCGCAAATACTGGCGCTGGAGCGATGTGCAAGGCCTGAGCGCCAAGCTGCCCACGCTGGATGCCTACAGCCAGCCGGGGCGCAAATTCAGCCTGTCGCTGGTCGCCAGCTTCTGATTTTTTAAATCAAAGCGAAAAAATATATGCCAATTTCTGCATGATGGATATCAAATCCATTTTACTTTGATGTAGAATTTTTTGATACGCAATAAAACAGCCGCTGCCCCATCCCAAAGGGCAGCGGCTGTTTTATTGCTGCGCCACGGTGGCTGCCCATTGCCGCACCTGTGGTGAAGGCTTGGGCTTGCCGGGGCGCAGCTCGGCCAATACGTTGCTGTCAAGCGTCGAGCTCGGGCCGCCGAACATCTCTTGCTCGGTGATGTCGCCGATGCCGCAGTCGCTCACACCCCTAATCCAGCGCATCGGAAATCGGCCGCGTGGGCACATTGCTGACGTCAAACTGGATAAAGGCTATGAGCAATTGCACGCCGATCATCACGCTCATGCCCGCCAGCATCACCGTGCCGCTGGTTGCAGGCACATCGGTAGCCGTACTCAACATCCATTTCCACGCGCCATACACGCTGCCAAACAGCGCCAGCAGCGCGCCAAACAGGCTGTAGATCGATCCCAGGTTGAAGTCGCGCACCCAGTAGTTGTAGATGTAGCGTTTGAACGTGCGGTTGAGGCTGCTGGCCAGAAAGCTCGGCAGCAGGCGGCTGGCATTGAAGGTGGAGACTTCATCGCCATAAACCGCGTCCATCGGCACGTCGTACACCACCGCGCGCAGCGTGCCCAGGCGAAACAGCATGTCGGTTTCAAAAAAATAGCGGCGGGCGATTTTCTCCAGCGGCAGCGCCGCCAGCGCCTGCGCCGAAATGGCGGTGTAGCCATTGGCCGGATCCATGTTGGGCCAATAGCCGCTGCTGATTTTGGTGAAGAACGACAGGCACAAATTGCCCAGCAAGCGCCCTTTGGGCATGACGTGCAGGGTTTGGGGGCGGTAAAAGCGGTTGCCCTTGGTGTAATCGGCCCGCCCCGTCAGGATGGGTTTGACAAAGCGCGGAATCAGCGCCGGGGGCATTTGGCCGTCGCCATCGACCTTGACCACCACCTCCATGCCCTCCTCCAGCGCGCGGCGGTAGCCCGTCATCACTGCGCCGCCCACGCCCTGGTTTTGCTCGTGGAAGATCACCTGCACGCGCGGATCCTGGCACTGCTGCTGCACCAACTGGCCGCTGCCCTCGGGGCAAGCGTCGTCCACCACATATACGCGCCGCACACAGGCCGGCATCTGGGCCAGCACGCCCATGATGTGGCGCGTGACTTTGTAGCTGGGGATGACGACCGCAATGGCGGCATCAGCGGCAAGGCGCTCAGCGCCGGGGACGGGGGAATTCATGACAAAACGTAAACAGTGAGGGAGGGCGCCGATTATGTGGGATGTGGGACAGGCGGGATGCGCTGCCCGCATCCCGCAGCAACGCTGCTGCGCTGCAAACTGCCGCAAAGTGCAGCGCAGTGCTGCGCCGCCAGAGCGCCTCACGCCCGGCGCATGTGCGCCACCACCGCCTGCCACAGCAGGCTGAACACAAACGCGGCGCTCATCACCAGCACGATGGTGGCCGCGGGCGCGCTGTCGAGCATGAAGCTCACATACACCCCCAGCACGGCGCACGCCACCGCCAGCGCGCTGGCCAGCAGCAGCATGGGGCCAAAGCGGCGCACCCAGAGCAAGGCTGTGGCCCCTGGCGCAATCAGCAGCGCCACGGCCAGCACCACGCCCACGGCCTTCAGCGCCGCCACCACCGCCAGCGACACCGCCGCCAGCAGGCCGTAGTGCAGCAGCCGTACGCGCAGCCCCACGGCGCTCGCCTGGGTGGCATCGAAAGCGTGCAGCATGAGGTCGCGCCATTGCAGCGCCATCCACAGGGTAATCGCCCCGGCCAGCAGGGCCGCTTCGGCCACCTCGCCCCAGCCTGCCCCCAGCAAATCGCCAAACAGCAAATGGTCCAGATGCACGCTGGCGCGCACCCAACTGTGCAGCAGCAGGCCCAGGGCGAACATGCCGGAGAACACCACGCCCATCAGCGTGTCCTGCCGGATGCGGCTGTTGGCCTGCAAATAGCCGCTGAGCAGCGCACACGCCATGCCAGCGGCAAAAGCGCCAGGCAGCACCGGCCAGCCCAGCAAATACGCCAGCACCACGCCGGGGAACACCCCGTGCGCAATTGCATCGCCCAGCAAGGCCCAGCCCTTGAGCACCAGCAGGCAAGAGAGCAAGGCCATCGGCAGGGCCACCAAGGCCGCCATCACCATGCCCTGCTGCACGAAATCGAATTGCAGCGGCACCCATAAAGACGAGAGCAAGGCCATCGCTTCCCCCTTCATGTTCCGCACTCAGCCATGCCGCCCTTGTCTGGCACAGCAGCCACAGCCTCTTGCCGCGCCCGTGCCGCCCGCAACAAGCCGTGCTTGGGGGCAAACAAGAAGGCCAGCGCGAATACCAACGTTTGCAGCAGCGCAATCACCGCGCCGGTGTTGCCATCAATGAAATAGCTCACATACACGCCCAGCAGCCCGCAACTGCCGCCAATGGCGGCAGCCCACAGCAGCACCCGCCCGAAGCGATCGCTGAGCAAACTGGCCGCCGCGCCCGGCGTGACGATCAGGCACACCACCAAAAAAGCCCCCACGGCCTGCATGGCCGCCACCGTGCAAGCGGCCAGCAAGGCGAAAAAAACCAGTTTCAGGCTGGCAACGGCCAAGCCTGCGCTGCGGGCGTGGATTTCGTCGAAAAAAATCAGCATCCAATCCTTCCACTTCAGCAGCAGGGCCAGCAGCGTGATGGCGGCAACGCCAAGCAACTGCCGCGCATCCTCAGGCGAGACAGCCAGCACATTGCCCATGATGATGGTCTGCACGCTGATCGAGCGCGGCCAGAGCGAGACGAGAAACAAGCCCAGCGCGAAAAACGCCGTGAACACCAGGCCAATGGCCGCATCCTGCTTGAGCCTGCCGTGCTGGCCCAGCCACAGCATGGCCGCCGCCGCCATGCCGCCCGAGAGAAAAGCCCCCGCCGCCAGGGGCAAGCCCAGAATGGCCGCGCCCGCCACGCCGGGCACGATGGCATGCGAGAGCGCATCGCCCACCAGCGACCAGCCGCGCAGCATCAAAAAGCACGAGAGCAGCGCACACACCGCCCCCACCAGCATGCACACCCACATGGCCGTGCGCATGTAGCTGTAATGCAGCGGCTGCGCCAATGTGGCAAGCCAGCCCGCATCCATGAAGACCTCGTTCATCGCCCTCCCCAAGATCACCTATTTACATATCAAAGGAATAAAAACATGCCTATTACGTCATGATATAAAAGAAACATGTTTTCCTTTGTTTGGAATAGAAAAAAGGCTCAAGCCCCCTTCTCCGGCGTCTTCTGGGCATGCCTTGCTGCTTGGGGCGCAGCCGCCGCACCAGCGCCGCGCAGCGGATCGGCAGGCACGCCCCGCGCCGAGGAGCGGCCATCGAGCAACACCAGCGGGCGCTCGTCATCGCTCATGATGCCCACCACCGCGCCCTGGGCCATCGGCTCGGCGGGCAGATCGAAGTGGCGCAGCACGCCGCCAAAGGCCAGGGCCAGGTTTTCGTGCGTGAACACCTCCGCCGTCGGCCCGTAGGCCAACACGGTGTTGCGCACCAGCACCGTGCGATCGCAAAACTCGGGCACGCTGCCCAGGTTGTGGGTGGAGACCAGCATCACCCGCCCCTCGCGCCGCAGGGCGCACAGCAAGTCGATGATGCCGTCCTCCGTTTTCACATCCACGCCGGTGAAAGGCTCATCGAGCAAGATCACGCGCGCTTCCTGCGCCAGGGCACGGGCGAGAAAGACGCGCTTTTTCTGCCCGCCGGAGAGCTCGCCAATCTGGCGCTTGCGCAGCTCGGCCATGTCCACGCGCGCCAGCGCCTGCGCCACCGCTTCACGGTCGGCCGGGCGCGGGCGGCGCAGCAAGCCCATGTGGCCGTAGCGGCCCATCATCACCACGTCTTCGACGAGAACGGGGAAATTCCAATCCACCTCCTCGCTCTGCGGCACATAGGCGATAAGGCGGCGGCGCAGGGCTTCGCGCACGGACAAATCCATCACCCGCACTTCGCCTTCGTCGAGCTGCACCAGCCCCATGATGGCTTTGAACAGCGTGGATTTGCCGCTGCCATTGACGCCCACCAGCGCCGTGATACTGCCCAGCGGCGTGGAAAAGCTCGCCTGCCGCAAGGCGGTATGGCCGTTGCGATAGACCACGCTGACGTTTTGCACACTCAGCCCCAACACCTGCGTGCCAGCGGCAGCGGCGCGCAAATCCGCCTCCGGCAAGCACTCCATCATGGTTTGGCCTGCTCGCCGCCAGCGGCGGCGCCACTCAAGCCCTGGGCAATGGTTTGCGTCGTCACCCGCAGCAAGTCCAGGTATGTGGGCACAGGGCCATCGGACGCAGAGAGCGAATCCACATACAACACCCCGCCATAGCGCGCGCCGCTTTCGCGCGCCACTTGCTGCGCTGGCTCGGGCGAAATCGTGCTCTCGCTGAACACCACGGGAATCTGGTGCTTGCGCACTTCATCAATCACCCGGCGCACCTGCTGGGGCGTGCCTTGCTGATCGGCATTGATGGGCCAGAGGTACAGCTCGCGCAGGCCGAAATCGCGCGCCAAGTAGCTGAACGCCCCTTCGCTGGATACCAGCCAGCGCCTGGCCTCGGGCACGCTGGCCAGCGTTTGTCGGATCGGCTCCACCAGCGCCTGGATTTGCGCCTTGTAACGCTCGGCGTTGTCGCGGTAGGTCTGCGCGTGGGCGGGGTTGTGCTTGACCAGCGCATCGCGGATGTTGTCCACATACTGCATCGCCGCCGTGGGCGACATCCACGCATGCGGGTTGGGCTTGCCCTCATACGGCCCTTCCCCGATGGCAATGGGCTGCACCCCTTGCGTGACCAGCACCGCCGGCACGCCCTTGAGGCGGCGGAAAAACGGCTCGAACCATGTCTCCAGATTCATGCCGTTGAACAACACCAAATCCGCCCCTTGCACGCGCACCAAATCGCCCGGCGTAGGCTGGTAGCCATGCACCTCCGCGCCTGGCTTGAGGATGGACTCCACCACCGCCGCATCGCCCGCCACATTGCGCGCCATATCCGCAATGATGGTGAACGTCGTGGCCACTTTGAACGGCTTTTGCCCCGCATCGCCCGGCGCTTGCGCCCACAGCGGCTGCCCCAAACCCAGCGCAGCCACACCAGCCAGCGCCACCAACCATTTGCGCGCCCAATGGCGCCGATTCATGCGTTGATTCACAAAATTCCCCTTGCGGTAGTTGCAATGGCCCCCGGCGAACTCTTGCTTCACCCCGGGAGCGGCTGCGCGATTATAGATAATGCTATGTTCAAAATATAGCCACTGCTTCAATAAATTGAATTTCAAAACAAAAGAAAATTTATTTCAATACAGATATGCCAAAATGACATTTAATTTTTTCTTTTGATATGTAAAAAACAACCCCGACACAGAAAATCGCGCGCAAAAAAACTGCGAAAGCGCCAAGCCGCCTTCGCAATCAGTGAACCGGAAATATCAAGTAGGGCTGCCGCGCAAGAGGCGCACAGCAACCCGCGCCCCTGCGCCACGGCAAGGGCCAAGACAGGCAACACAGGGGCGCTTCAGGCCAGCAAATCGCGCATGCGCGCAATGGCCTGTTGCAGGTTGTCCATTGAATTGGCGACGGAAAAGCGCACGTAGTTTTCCATGCCCTGATCGCCAAAATCGCGCCCGGGCGCCACGGCAATGCGTGCGCGCTCGAGCAAGGCGAACGCAACATCCCAACTGCCCTGCACGCCCAGGCGGCGCGCCGCCTCGCGGCAATCGGCCCAGACGTAAAAAGCCCCGTCGGGCTGCACCGGCACGTGCAGGCCCAGCTCGCCCAGCGGCGCGGCAAAGCGCGCCAGCCGCTCGCCAAACGCCTGGCGGCGGCGCTCGTACTCGGCAATGCTTTCGGGGTGAAAGCACTCCAGCGCCGCATGCTGGGCAATCGTGCTGGGGCAGATAAAGAGGTTTTGGCCCAGGCGCTCCACCGGCGCCACCAAAGCTGGCGGCAGCACCAGCCAGCCCAGGCGCCAGCCCGTCATATTGAAATATTTGCTGAAGCTGTTGATGCTGACCACGTCATCGCCCAGCGCCAGGGCGCTTTGGCCATAGGCCGCGTCATAAGACAAGCCCAGGTAAATCTCATCAACCAGCAACACCCCGCCGCGCGCGCGCACCACCTCGGCAATCGCGGCCAGCTCCTCCTTGGGCAACGAAGTGCCCGTCGGGTTGGAAGGCGAAGCCAACAGCACGGCGCGCGTGCGCGGCCCCCAATGCTCGGCCACCTGCTGCGCCGTCAACTGAAAACGGCTTGACGCCCCTACGGCAATGGAGACCGCCCGCGCGCCCGCCACCTGCACAAATTGCTTGTTGCAGGGATAGCTCGGATCGGGCATCAGCACCTCATCGCCCTCTTGCAGCAAGGCCAGGCAGGCCAGATGCAAAGCCGCCGATGCTCCGGCCGTCACCACAATGCGCTGCGGCGCCACATCCAGCCCAAAGCGCGCGCCATACCAATCGCTGATGGCTTGGCGCAAAGCATCCAGCCCCAGCGCCGGGGTGTATTGCGTCTGCCCCTTCTGGATGGCTGCCACCGCCGCCTGCTGCACCCGCTCTGGCGCAGTGAAATCGGGCTCGCCGATGTTCAGATAAATCATCGGCGGCTGATCCCCCTGCTCCTCAACCCAGCGCTGCGCGGCCTTGGCGACCTCCATCACATAAAAAGGCCGGGTTTGCTCGGCGCGGGCAGAAAGGCGAAACGTCATGGTCTTGGTGCTCAGTAGGAGGGAAAAGGCAAATTCTAAGAGCCTGTGCATGGCAAAACGGCCCGGCTCCACAAATGGAGCCGGGCCGTTTTCGGTGGCAATGGGCCTTGTCTGCCAGAGCTGCATAGGCCCCAGGCATTTTCATGCAGGAGCCATTACAGGAGCATCAAAACTCGTAGCTGGCTTTGACAGTCACCGCGCGGGGAGAACCGGGCATGGCGCTGGAGCGCCAGTATTGTTTGTCGAACACGTTTTGCACGGCCAGGGTGAAAGTCCAGGGGGCGGCGTTGTAGCCCACCATGGCATCCACGCGGGTAAAGGCGGGCAAGCCATGCTCAACATTGCTGACGTAGTAATAACGCTTGCCCAAATGGGTGACGCCGACTTCGGCGTACCAAGGGTTGGGGGCATAGCGCAGGAAAGCGTTGCTGCTGATGCGGCTGGTGTTGGTGAGGTAGCGGCCTTCTTCGGCGCGGTTCTGGCGGTTCTCCACCACTTTGGCCGACATCAGGCCCAACGAGCCGCGCACGTACCAGTCGGTGCTGATACGGCCCAGGACGTTCAGCTCAATCCCGCGTGAGCGTTCCTTGCCGCGCACGGCCCAGACGGTGGGTTCGTTCACCGCATCGGGGCGATAGCGGATATTGGTGTGCTCCAGGTTGTAAATCGCCAGCGTGGTGCTGAGGTTGCGATCCAGCCAATCGCTTTTGAGGCCCAGCTCGAACTGGGTCGATTGCTCGGGATCGGCGTTAAAAGTCACGGGGTCGGCAGCGGCATCAACCCCCAGATAGCCATTGCCGCCGTAAGGGGCGAAGCTGCGGCTCCAGGAGGCGTAAGCCGTGTGCTCGGGGGTGACATCCCAAACCAAACCCGCGTTGGGGTTGAAGCTGCTGCCGCTGTAGCGACTGCTCTTGCGGGCAATGTTGGTGGACTGGAATGTGTAGCGGTCGTAGCGCCCGCCCAGCAGCAGCTTCACATCCGGGCGCAAAGCGATAAGGTCTTGCACAAACAGCGCCGTGGAGCGGGCTTCGTGCTGGTTATTGGCCGTCAAAGCCGGACGCTGCGCAACGCGGCCCCAGCTTGATGGCCAGGCATAGGGATCGATGTCCCGCACGCAGGCGGTGATGGCACTGGGGCCGGTGCAGGTGGCCAGCTTGGGCGAACGTTCCTCCTTGGCCCAATCCAGGCCCACGGTGAGCTTGTGCGCCAGCGGCCCGGTGCTGAAACGTCCATTGGCCGTCAGGCCGCTGCTGAGGGTTTTGTTGGCGGTTTCCTGCCAGTAATAGTTTTGGCGCAGCAGGCGGGTTTTGGCGTTGTAGGCGCCTGCGTAGTAGTGGTCGAAGTTTTGCTCGGCTTTGCGGCCCGCCAGTTGCCAGCGCAGATTCCACTGGTCGTTGAGGTCGTAACGCAGGTCGGAGCGCAGCACGGAAAGATCGTCGCGCACAAAGTCGCCATCACGGGCGAAGCCGGTGCGGTAGTCGATGCCCATGGCGTTGTAAACGTCGCGGCTGGGGGTGCGATCGGGCACGCGGCGGACGCTGTCGTGGGTGTATTGCCCCGTCCAAACCAGGTTGCCTGCGCGCACGGTGACGCTGGGCGAAACCATATGCCCCTTGCTGTGCACGGTGGAACGCCAGGAGTTGGCCTTGCTGATTTCGCCCGTCAAACGCACGGCGACGTTTTCACCCACGAGCTGGTTCAAATCCACAGTGGCGCTGCGGGCCGCCCAGGAGCCATAGCTCAGCCCCAGGCTACGGCGCGGGGTGAAGTTGGCGTATTTGCTGACCATGTTGATCACGCCGCCACCGCTGCTGCGGCCGTAAAGCACTGAGGACGGGCCTTTGAGGATTTCCACACGCTCGATATTGGCGGTGGAGCGGCGCACCTGACCGCTTTCGCGCACGCCGTCGCGGTAAATGTCGCTGGCGTCGGCCGAAAAGCCGCGAATCTTGATGCTCTCGCCGCGCATGTCGTAAGTGGCGTCAATCCCGGCGTTGCCCTCCAGGATGGAGCTGAGGTCGTTGGTGCCGTAGTTTTTGTTCTTCTGGATGTCCAGCACATCCACGGCTTGCGGCGTTTCCTTGACCGTCAAATCCGTGCGAGTGACATCGGCCTGGTCGTAGCCGATATAGCCCTTGGTGGCGCTGTTTTCGGAAGTGCCCGTCACAAACACCGTAGGCATGACGGCAGCGTAATCGTCTTCAGCGATCTCGCTGACAGGCGCAGCAGTCGCTGGCACCTGCTGCGCCTGGGCAGACAGGCTTAACAGCGTTAAAACAGCCAGAGAAATATGGGAAAACAGCTTGGGAGAGGGTTGCATTTCAAAACCAATAAGAACAATTCGTTTTATTAGATCATGAAAAATTACCCCATATTTGCCCGGGGGCATGCCCGGAATACAACGCCAATTACCAATCAAAGGAAAATTTAAAAAATCCTTTCGGCATGATGGTCATACCAAAATGCTTTTTATTGCAACACATTGATCTGGAATATCTCAAAAAGGCCGATCCCCGTTCTGGGCGCGGTGGCGCAGGGCGTGATCCATCAGCACCAAGGCCAGCAGGGCCTCGGCAATTGGGGCGGCGCGGATGCCTACGCAGGGATCGTGACGGCCTTTGGTGACGACTTGCACGGGGTTGCCCTCCACATCAATGGAGGGCCGGGGGGTGAGGATGGAGCTGGTGGGTTTGATGGCGATCTTCACGTCGATATCCTGCCCCGTGCTGATGCCGCCCAGGATGCCGCCAGCGTGGTTGGTGAGAAAGCCATCGGGCGTGATGGCGTCGCCATGCTCGCTGCCCAACTGGCGCACGCTGGCAAAACCTGCGCCGATCTCCACGCCTTTGACGGCGTTCAGCCCCATCATGGCGTAGGCGATATCGGCGTCGAGCCGGTCGTAAATCGGCTCGCCCAGGCCCACGGGCACATTGCGCGCCACCACGCGCACCAGCGCGCCGCAGGAGTCGTGGCTTTTGCGCAGCGCGTCCATGTACTGCTCCAGCGCCTCGGTATTGGCCACGGGGGCGAAAAAGGGGTTTTGCCCCACGTAGTCCAGCGATTCAAAGGGGATGTCGATGCTGCCCAATTGCGCCATGAAGGCGTGCAGCTCGGTGCCGTGGCGCTCGTTCAGCCATTTGCGCGCCACGGCCCCGGCGGCCACGGTGGGCGCGGTCAGCCGCGCCGAGGAGCGCCCGCCGCCGCGCGGATCGCGGATGCCGTATTTGTGCCAATAGGTGTAATCGGCATGGCCGGGGCGGAACTGGCGGGCGATTTCGCCGTAATCCTTGCTGCGCTGGTCCACATTGCGAATCAGCAGCGCAATCGGCGTGCCCGTGGTGCGCCCCTCGTACACGCCCGAGAGGATTTCCACCTGGTCGGGTTCGTTGCGCTGGGTGACGAAGCGGCTGGTTCCAGGGCGACGCCGGTCCAGCTCGCGCTGGATGTCCTGCTCGCACAAGGCCATGCCCGGCGGGCAGCCGTCGATCACGCAGCCAATGGCCGGGCCGTGGGATTCACCAAAGTTGGTGACGCGAAATAGGGTTCCGAAGGTATTGCCGCTCATGGGGGCGCGATTATCCCCGCATCATCGCCGCCCGACAGCCGCAGCCGCCTGCCGGCCGCCCAGTGCAAAGCCCAACGCGCGAAATGCCCAAAAACGCTGCAACCCTCTTTTTATTACAAATCAATAGGAAAAAAATATTACCTTTTCGGCAACATGGTATTAAAATCAATTTTACATTTGAAATATAAAAAGAAACATTGAACCCATTTTCCGCCTGCCGCACGGGGGACGACAGCGCCCGGCCACCCCGCCACCCAAGGGATAGCCCTTTATAGGGTTTACCCAAAAATGTCGTCAACTGGACACTAAAGCGTCAAAGTTGCCGATACCATTCGCGCCATCTCATCAAGCGCGGTCTGTCATGCAAATGCAAACAGGCCGACAAGGCAGGGATGGCGGCAATGCTCGGCAGCCATTCCGTGGAGCACAAGGGCACGGAGATCAAGCATGGAGACGACATTCCCCAGGCTGTTGCAGCAACATGCGCAGCAACGCCCGCAGGATGCGGCAATCCGCGAAAAGGAGTACGGCATCTGGCAAACCTGGAGCTGGGCCGATGTGGCGCGCGATGTACGCCACCTGGCCTGCGGCTTCGCCTCGCTAGGGCTAAGCCAGGGCGAGAACCTGGCGCTGGTGTCGGGCAACCGCCCGTATGCCTACATGAGCTTTCTGGCCGCGCAATCGCTGCGCGCCGTGCCAGTGCCCATGTACCAGGACGCCGTGGCAGCCGAAATGGCCTATGTGGTGGCCGATGCGCACGCGCGCATCGTGTTCGCCGAAGACCAGGAGCAGGTGGACAAGCTGCTGGAAATCCGCGAGGGCTATCCGATCAACTGGATTGTTTATGACGACCCGCGCGGCATGCGTTCCTACACCCATGAGGGGCTGATCAGCGTGGAGAAACTGATGGAGCTGGGCCGCCAGTGGGATGCCAAGAATCCTGGCGCCTACGAGGCCATGGTCAAGGCCGGCCAGCCAGATGATGTCTCGGTCATCCTCTACACCTCGGGCACGACAGGCAAACCCAAGGGTGTGTGCCAGACGCACCGCTCTTTCGCCAGTTCCGCCGCTGGCGGCGTGAAGGTCGATGGCCTGAACAAAGACGACAACGTGATCTCCTACCTGCCCCCGGCCTGGGTGGGGGATCATCTTTTCTCCGTCGCGCAATGGCTGGTGGCGGGCTTTACCATCAACTGCCCCGAGTCCTCGGCCACGGTGCAAATCGACTTGCAGGAAATCGGGCCAACGTACTACTTCGCCCCCCCGCGCGTGTTCGAAGGCTTGCTGACTTCCGTCTCCATCCGCATGGAGGACGCCTCCCCCTTCAAGCGCAAGATGTACGCCCGCGCCATGGAGCTGGCCCAGCGCGTGGGTTCGGACATCCTGGACGGCAAACCCGTCAGCACGGCAGACCGCTTCAAATACGCCCTGGGCAACTTCTTCGTCTATGGGCCGCTGCGCAACGTGATGGGCTTTTCGCGCATCCGCGTGGCCTACACCGCAGGCGCGGCCATCGGGCCGGAGCTGTTCAAGTTCTACCGCTCCATCGGCATCAACCTCAAGCAGCTTTACGGCCAGACCGAAACCTGCGCCTACGTCTGCTTGCAGCAAAACGGCCGCGTCAAGATCAACACCGTGGGCGAAGCCGCCCCCGGCATTGAGCTGAAGATCGCCGACAACGGCGAAGTGCTGGTCAAAGGCGTTTCCGTGCTCAAGGAGTACTACAAGCGCCCCGACGCCACGGCTGAAGTGATCAATGCCGATGGCTACTTCCTCACCGGCGACGCAGGCGTGATCGATCAGGACGGCCAACTGCGCATCATCGACCGCGCCAAGGACGTCGGCCGCCTCAACGGCGGCGCCATGTTCGCACCCAACTACATCGAGAACAAACTCAAGTTCTTCCCCCAAATCAAGGAAGCCGTGTGCTTTGGCCACAACCGCGACGAAGTCTGCGCCTTCATCAACATCGACTTCGAAGCCGTGGGCAACTGGGCCGAAAAACGCAACCTGCCTTATGCGGGCTACGTCGATCTGGCAGGCAAGCAGCCGGTGCTGGAGATGATTGCCGAGTGCATTGCCAAGGTGAACCAGGAACTGGCGGGCGAACAAGGCATGGAAGCGACCCAGGTCAAGCGATTTCTGGTGCTGCACAAGGAGCTCGATCCGGATGACGACGAACTCACCCGCACGCGCAAGATCCGCCGCAACTTCGTGGCCGAGAAGTACGCCGTACTGATCGACGCGCTCTACGGCGGCAAGAAAGAGCAGTTCATTGAAACCCAGGTGAAGTTCGAGGACGGGCGCACCGGCAGCGTCAGCGCCACCTTGCAAATCCTCGACGCGACAACCTACCCCGCGGCAAGAAAGGCAGCCTGAGCATGAGCAGCAAAAAAATCGGCGATGTCATTCTGGACATCAAGAACATCAGCCTGCGCTTTGGCGGCGTCAAGGCGCTCACCGACATTTCCTTCAACGTCAAGGAGCACGAAATCCGCTCCATCATCGGCCCCAACGGTGCGGGCAAGAGCTCGATGCTCAACTGCATCAACGGCGTGTACACGCCCAGCGAAGGCAGCATCACCTTCCGCGGCAAGACCTTCAGCCACATGAACAGCCGCCAGGTGGCGGAGATGGGCGTGGCGCGCACCTTCCAGAACCTGGCGCTGTTCAAGGGCATGAGCGTGATCGACAACATCATGACCGGGCGCAACCTCAAGATCAAAAGCAACATCCTCATGCAGGCGTTGCGCGTTGGCCCGGCAGAGAAGGAGGAGATCGCGCACCGCGAATTCGTCGAGCACATCATCGACTTCCTGGAAATCCAGGCCTACCGCAAAACCCCGGTGGGCACCCTGCCCTACGGCTTGCAAAAGCGCGTGGACCTGGGCCGCGCCCTGGCGATGGAGCCGCAAGTGCTGCTGCTTGACGAGCCGATGGCCGGCATGAACGTGGAAGAAAAGCAGGACATGTGCCGCTTCATCCTCGACGTGAACGACGAATTCGGCACCACCATCGTGCTGATCGAGCACGACATGGGCGTGGTGATGGACATTTCCGACCGCGTTGTGGTGCTGGACTACGGCAAGAAGATTGGCGATGGCTCGCCCGACGAAGTCATCCACAACGAAGACGTGATCCGCGCCTACCTGGGATCCGGGCACTGAGAACAACAGGAGACAACAATGGCCTTCTTTCTTGAAGCGATTCTCGGCGGCTTGATGACCGGGATGCTGTATTCGCTGGTGGCGTTGGGCTTTGTGCTCATCTTCAAGGCCAGCGGCGTGTTCAATTTTGCACAGGGCGCCATGGTGCTGTTCGCGGCGCTGACCATGGCCCGCTTTGCCGAGTGGCTGCCCGGCTGGTTTGGCCTGGAGCAGCAAACCTGGTGGACGCTGGTGCTGGCCATGGTCATCAGCATGGCGGCCATGGTGATCGTGGCCATGCTGATTGAAAAGCTGGCGCTGCGCCATCTCGTTGGGCAAGAGCCGATTGCGCTGCTCATGGCAACGCTGGGCATTGCCTACTTCCTCGACGGCCTGGGCCCGCTGTTTTACGGCAGCGGCGTGTACGGCATCGACGTGGGCATGCCCAAGGATCCGGTGTTCGTGCTCGAAAACCTGTTTGACGGCGGCGTGATGGTGAACAAGGAAGACTTCTACGCCGCCCTCATCGCCACCGTGCTGGTTGCCGGCCTGTCGCTGTTCTTCCAGAAAACCCGCACCGGCCGCGCCCTGCGCGCCGTGGCCGACGACCACCAGGCGGCCCAGTCCATCGGCATTGCGCTCTCGCGCATCTGGGTCATCGTCTGGGCCGTCGCAGGCGGCGTGGCGCTGGTCACCGGCATCATCTGGGGCTCCAAGGCCGGGGTGCAGTTCTCGCTCTCGCTGGTGGCGCTCAAGGCTTTGCCAGTGGTGATTCTGGGCGGGCTGACTTCCGTGCCCGGCGCCATCATCGGCGGCCTCATCATCGGTCTGGGCGAAAAGCTCTCCGAAATTTACCTGGGCCCCTATCTGGGCGGCGGTATTGAAAACTGGTTTGCCTACGTGCTGGCACTGGGCTTCTTGCTGGTGCGCCCGCAAGGCTTGTTCGGCGACAAGATCATCGACCGCGTTTGAGCGTCGAAGGCAGCTTTAAGACGCACAGACAACAGGAGATACATAGATGTTCTACAGAGAAAACGGCCAGTTCAAGAGCAGTTACCGGGCCGATCAGCAAATCTTCCCCGTGGCGCAGGATCGCTGGGCCATCCTGCTCATCGTGGCAGCGGCCTTCATCCTGGTGCCCATGGTGGCCAGCGACTATTTCTACAAAGCCGTACTCATCCCCTTCGTCATCATGGCGCTGGCCGCCGTGGGGCTGAATATCCTGGTGGGCTATTGCGGGCAGATCTCGCTGGGCACAGGCGCTTTCATGGCCGCCGGCGCCTACGCTGCCTTCAACCTGCAAGCGCGCATCGATGGCATGCCGCTGCTCCTGGCCCTGCTGGGCGGCGGGGTGGTTTCCATGCTGTTTGGCATGTTGGTGGGCATTCCCAGCCTGCGCATTCGCGGCCTGTATCTGGCGGTGGCGACCTTGGCCGCGCAGTTCTTCATGGACTGGCTCTCCAGTCGCGCTGCCTGGATCACCAACCATTCATCTTCCGGTTCGGTAAGCGCGGGCGATTTGTACCTGCTGGGCTGGGCCATCGACACGCCGATGGAGAAATACCTGCTGTGCCTGGGCTTTCTGTGCGTGCTTGGTCTGCTGGCGAAAAACCTGGTGCGCAGCGCCGTGGGCCGCGAGTGGATGGCGATCCGCGACATGGACGTGGCCGCTTCCGTGATCGGCATCCGCCCCACCTACGCCAAGCTCAGCGCCTTTGCCGTCAGCTCGTTCATCGTCGGTGTGGCGGGCGCACTTTGGGGCTTTGTCCACCTGGGCGCCTGGGAGCCTTCGGCCTTCAACCTGGATATGTCCTTCCGCCTGCTGTTCATGATCATCATCGGCGGCCTGGGCTCCATCGTCGGCGGTCTGTTCGGCGCAGCCTTCTTCGTGATGCTGCCGCTGCTGCTCAACTACATTCCGCACTGGCTGGGTGTGCCCCTGTCCACTGCTGCCGCAACTTATCTGGAGCACATGATCTTCGGCGCGCTGATCGTGTTCTTCCTCATCGTTGAGCCACACGGTCTGGCTCGCCTGTGGGCCACGGCCCGTCAGAAATTGCGCGTGTGGCCCTTCCCCCACTAATGGCCGCTACGCATACAACCCTTTTCTTCACCACCACGCAAAGGAGACAACCATGAAGAAAACCCTCGTAACCCTTTCCGCCTTGGCCCTGCTGGGTGCGAGCGCCGCCGTTCAGGCGCAAGAGCAGTACGTGCCTGCCCTGGTGTATCGCACCGGCCAGTTCGCTCCTCTGGGGGTGCCGTGGGCGGACGGCAAGCTCGACTACTACAAACTGGTCAACGCCCGCGGTGGTATCAACGGCGTCAAAATCAAATACGAAGAGTGCGAAACCGGCTACGACACGGCCAAGGGCGTGGAATGCTATGAGCGCCTGAAAGGCCAGCACGGCGGCGCTCCCGGCTTTGACACCCAGTCCACCGGCATCACCTTTGCCGTCAGTGATCGTGCTCCCAACGACAAAATGCCCGTGATAACCGCCGGCTATGGTTTGTCGCAATCGGCCGATGGCAGCGTGTTCGAGTGGAACTTCCCCTTGCTGGGCACGTATTGGACGGCTGCCGACGCCATGCTCCAAGATATCGTCAAGCGCGAAAAAGGCAGCCTCAAAGGCAAGAAAATCGCCCTCGTCTATCACGACTCCCCTTATGGCAAAGAGCCTATTGTGCTGCTGCAAAAACGCGCCGAAATGGATGGCTTCGAGCTGATGCTGCTGCCCGTAACCGCCCCCGGCGTGGAGCAAAAGGCCACTTGGCTGCAAATCCGCCAGAAGCGCCCCGATTACGTACTGCTGTGGAGTGCTGGCGTGATGACCCCCACCGCCGTGCGCGAAGCCCAGGCGACTGGCTACGCCCGCGACAAGATCTACGCCATCTGGTGGGCTGGCTCTGACCACGACGTCAAGGAGCTGGGCGCTGGCGCCAAAGGCTACAACGCCGTCACCATCCACAACACGGCGGAAAAAGGCGCGGTGCACGACGCCCTCAAGACCGAGCTGTACGACAAAGGCCAGGGCAGCTCCCCTTCCGCTGACGTGCTGGGCCAGGCCGCTCACACACGCGGCATGGTCATTGCCATGCTGCAAGTGGAAGCCATCCGCACCGCGCAAGAGAAATACGGCAAAGGCAAACCCGTCACCCCTGAGCAAGTGCGCTGGGGCCTGGAGAACCTGAACCTGACCGAGGAGCGCCTTAAAGAACTGGGCTTTGACGGCATCATTCGCCCCTTCAAGACAAGCTGCGCCAACCACGTGGGTGCAGATTGGGCGCGTGTTGCTCAGTGGGACGGCAGCAAGTTCAAGGTCGTCTCCGACTGGTACCAGGCCGACCAGAAAGTCATTGGCCCTCTGGTCAAGGAATACGCTGACAAGTACGCTGCCGACAAGAAAGTCACCCGCCGCAGCGACTGCAACTAAGGCGTGAACGAACAAGCCCTGCCTCAGGGCTTGGCGCGGCTGCCCCCACCGGGCGTCGGCAGCCGCGCACCCGGTTTGACGGTGGGCACACCAGCAAGCCCGCCCCTCACCCCCAGCATTTCAGACCTCCATTCCAGGAGCTCGCACCATGAGCCAAGAATCCAACACCATCCTCAGCGTCAACGGCATTGAAGTCATTTACAACCACGTCATCCTGGTGCTCAAAGGCGTGTCGCTGACCCTGCCCGAAGGCAGCATCGTCGCGCTCATGGGCGGCAACGGCGCAGGCAAAACCACCACATTGCGCGCCATCTCCAACCTGCTCAAGGCCGAGCGCGGCGAAGTCACCAAAGGCAGTATCGAGCTGCGCGGCGAACGCATCGAAAACCTCTCCCCTGCCGATCTGGTCAATCGCGGCGTGGTGCAAGTCATGGAAGGTCGCCACTGCTTTGCCCACTTGACCATTGAAGAAAACCTGCTCACCGGCGCTTACACCCGCACCGACAAGGCCGAAATCGCCCGCAATCTGGAGAAGGTCTATAACTATTTCCCCCGCCTGAAAACGCGGCGCACCAGCCAGGCCGCCTACACCTCTGGCGGCGAGCAGCAAATGTGCGCTATCGGCCGCGCGCTGATGACCAACCCCTCCATCGTTTTGCTCGATGAACCCTCCATGGGCCTGGCGCCGCAAATCGTGGAAGAAGTCTTTCATATCGTCAAAGACCTCAACACCAAGGAAAAAGTCACCTTCCTGCTGGCCGAGCAAAACACCAACATGGCCCTGAAGTACGCCGACTACGGCTACATCATGGAATCGGGGCGCATCGTGATGGACGGTCCTGCGCGCGAGCTGGCCGACAACTCCGACGTGAAGGAGTTCTACCTTGGCGTTGGCGGCGAAGGCCGCAAGAGCTTCCGCGAAATCAAAAGTTACAAGCGCCGCAAGCGTTGGCTGGCTTGATCCCATCCCTCTTGGCGACTGCGCCCCGCTGCGGGCCTGCGCGCAGTTCGCCCCCGTTTTGCATCACCAGAAAATCCAAGAAAGTGTCCCAAAGGCCGTCGCCGCTGCCCCCAGCGGTGCACGCCAGGATCACCATTACAGGAGACAACCATGAGCACCACCCTTGACGCACTGGAAACGCGCAGCCCCGAGGCGCGCGAAGCTGCCCTGCTGGCCGCCCTGCCCGCGCAAATTGCCCACGCCCAGGCCAATGCCAGCGCCTTTGCCGAAATCCTCCAGGGCGTGGATGCCTCATCCATCACTAACCGCGCCGCGCTCGCCGCCCTGCCCGTCACCCGCAAATACGAGCTGCTGGAGCGCCAAAAAGCCCGCCGCGCCGCCGCGCCGCAAGATTCCGGCCAAGTCTTTGGCGGTTTTGCCGCCATCGGCTTTGGCGCGGCCATGCCCCGCATCTTCTCCAGCCCCGGCCCCATTTACGAACCCGAAGGCGCACGCGCCGACTACTGGCGCATGGCCCGCGCCTTGCGCGCGGCGGGCTTTGCCGCAGGCGAACTCATCCACAACGGCTTCAGCTACCACTTCACCCCCGCCGGCTCCATGATGGAAACCGGCGCCCACGCCCTGGGCTGCACCGTATTTCCCGGTGGCACCGGCCAGACTGAGCAGCAAGCCCAGGCCATGGCCGAGCTGCGCCCTGCCGGCTATTCGGGCACGCCCAGCTTCCTCAAACTCATCATCGAAAAAGCGCAGGAACTCAAGCTCGACGTCTCCAGCCTGCGCAAAGCCCTGGTTTCGGGCGAAGCCTTCCCGCCTTCGCTGCGCGACTGGTTCGCCCAGCGCGGCATCGCCGCCTACCAGTGCTATGCCACCGCCGATCTGGGCCTGATTGCCTACGAAACCAGCGCCCGCGAAGGCCTGGTGCTGGACGAAAACGTACTGGTGGAAATCGTGCGCCCCGGCACGGGAGAGCCGGTGGCTGAAGGCGAAGTGGGCGAACTCGTCGTCACCACCTTCAACACGGATTACCCCCTTATCCGCTTTGGCACGGGTGATCTCTCCGCTGTGCTGCCCGGCCAGTGCCCCACGGGCCGCACCAACACCCGCATCAAAGGCTGGATGGGCCGCGCCGACCAAACCACCAAAGTGCGCGGCATGTTCGTCCACCCCGCCCAAGTGGCGGAAATCATCAAACGCTTCCCGCAAGTGGGCAAGGCGCGCCTGGTTGTCAGCGGCGAAATGGCCAACGACCACATGGTGCTCCAAGTCGAAAGCACGGAAGTGGCTGCGGGCCTGGCCAATCAAATCGCCGACGCCATCCGCGAAGTCACCAAACTGCGCGGCGAGGTGGAATTGCTCCCCCCCGGCAGCCTGCCCAACGACGGCAAAGTCATCGAAGACGCGCGCAGCTATCAATAAACAAATCAAAAAGAACACGCAGCAAACCCCTGGGAAGAAGGCTTCAGCGTCTATTCCAGCCGCATTCAGCGCCTTTGCCAAACAGCGTGCCGCCCTGCTCGTTCAGACTGGGCGGCACGCTTTTTTTCTTGAAAATTCTCATTCAATAGGAAAAGAAACCGCCATGTTTCGGCAAGATACGTATAAAGCAAAAAATATTTTGATTTAGAAATAACCCAAATCCAGAACAACCACACCAAGACTTTGGAGCAGGTTTGGAATCAGGCATTTCAGGGCGCGCCTCAACGCCTGCGCAACACGAAATGGTGCGTGCCTTCGGCATCCGTGTGCTGCGCCACCAAGGCGTTGCCCGTTTGCTTGGCAAAGGCAGCAAAGTCTTGCAAAGAGCCGGCATCGGTCGCCAACACGCGCAGCAACTGGCCGCTTTGCAGCCCAGCCAGGGCCTTCTTGGCGCGCAAGATCGGTTGCGGGCAGCGCAGGCCCTTGGCATCCACTTCTTGCGCCACAGCGCCCACGTCCCCCATATCACGCCTATCACTCACGCCGCCCTCCCCGCTTGGCAGCGCCGCCGTGCCTTGCTCTCCGGACGGGCCAGACGGGGGGACTAGTGGTTGTGCGGTGATTGCGCCATGCTCGCCCGCCGCCTCCGCCTCGGCCACCAGGCGCGCGTAGCGATCGAACACCTCCGGCTCATAGCCTTGCGCGCGCAGCCATTTCTGAAACGCTTTACCCGTGCCCGTATTCCACGCCTGCGCATGCGCAGGCTCCACCAGTTGGTATTCCGACAGCTCGGGCGAAAGCCGCACCTGGCCGCGCGCCAGCACATGGTAGGCAATCAGCACTTGGTTTTTGCGCTGGAAATCGGAAACATCCACCAGCGTGGCGCTGAGCGCCTCCAGGCCCGTTTCCTCCAGCACCTCGCGTGCAATGCCTTCTTCGGGCGTTTCGCCCGCCTCCATGAAGCCGGTAATCAGGCCGAAAAAACGATCCTTCCAAAGCGCGTTGCGCGCCAGCAGGATTTTTCCGTCCAGCTCCACAATCGCCGCCAGCACCGGCGTGGGGTTGTTCCAGTGCGTCCACCCGCAGGCGGGGCAGCGCAGGCGTTGCTTCGCGCCACCATCCTCTTGCATTTCAATCCAGGCCAGGGCGCTGGCGCAATGGGTGCAATAGCGAACTTCGTAATGTTGCATGGTTGAGTCAGAAATCAGGCGGGAAACACCCCGGTGGAGAGATAACGATCACCGCGGTCACATACGACAAACGCGATGACGGCATTGCGCACCTGGGCATTGATCTGCAAGGCCACCCACAACGCGCCGCCAGAGGAGATGCCGCCAAAAATGCCCTCCTCGCACGCCAGGCGTCGGCATGCCTGCTCGGCATCCTCTTGATCGACGGGTACCAGCTCATCGACGCGCTCAGGCTCGTAAATGGCTGGCTGGTAGGCCTCGGGCCACTTGCGAATGCCCGGAATGCGCGAGTTTGGCCCCGGCTGCGCGCCGATGACGCGCACAGCCGCATTTTTTTCCTTCAAAAAACGCGACACGCCCATGATGGTGCCCGTAGTGCCCATCGCGCTGACGAAATGCGTGATGCGCCCGTGGGTTTGCTCCCAAAGCTCCGGCCCCGTTGTTTCGTAATGGATGCGCGGGTTATCCGCGTTGGCGAACTGGTTGAGCATCACCCCTTTGCCTTGCGCCACCATCGCCTGCGCCACATCGCGCGCCGCCTCAATGCCTCCGCTCTTGGGGGTAAGAACCAACTGGGCGCCAAACGCCTTCATCGTCTGCGCGCGCTCAATCGATAAATCCTCCGGCATCACCAGCACCATGCGATAGCCTTTGATGGCCGCCGCCATCGCCAAGGCAATCCCCGTGTTGCCGGATGTCGGCTCAATCAAGGTATCCCCCGGGCGAATCAAACCGCGCTCCTGCGCGCGGGCAATCATCGATAGCGCGGGCCGATCCTTGACCGAGCCAGCCGGGTTATGCCCTTCCAGCTTCGCCAGCAACACATTGCCGCGCTGCCGGCACACATCGGCGTCGATCCGCTGCAAAGCCACCAATGGCGTGCGGCCCACAATATTTTCAATAGTTTGGAATTTCATGCGCTGTAATGTGCCATAATGCCGGCTTCGCATTCCTGCCGGAGTGGTGAAATTGGTAGACGCAGCGGACTCAAAATCCGCCGCCGCGAGGCGTGCCGGTTCGATTCCGGCCTCCGGCACCATCCATTGAATTTCCACGCAAAATGGAAATTCCTATTAGGGAAAGCCGCCTTCGGGCGGCTTCTTTTTTGCGCGTTTTCATGGCTTCTTGAGAGCAACAGGCCAAGGCATAGCCCATAAATGGCTTTCTTGCCCCTCACTCCCTGGATGGGGATGAAGACGGCGGCGGTTGCGGCTGTTGCAATTGGCTTTTGTACGCGCCCAGGATGGCATCCAATGCCGCATCATTGCGAGTGAAGTCGCGGCAATGGCGGCACATCAGGCGGTGCAAGGCCGCTTCCATGCGTTCGCTGGCGCTGGCCTGCTCCAACTGGCCGGAGGTGAGCTTGAAAATGTATTGCGCGCACTTCATGGTCGGCGGCCTTTCTGCTGCGGTGGGGATTGTTCGAACCAGTGCTGGCTCAGGCAAAGCTGCAACTGCTTGCGCGCACGGCTCATGCACTGCCAGTAATCGGCGCGGCTCAGGCCCAGGGTTTCGCAGACTTCGGCAGCCTCGCATTCAAGCAGTGCTTTCATGCTGAAAACGCGCGCGATTTTGGCTGGCAGGCGATGCACGCAGGCATCGACCACGGCCAGAAACTGCTGGCTTTGCAACTGGCCTTCGGGGCTGTTCCACAGGGCTGGCGCCGCGCCTTCATGCCAATGGGCGTGCTCATCAAACAGCACATTGTCCAGCTCGTCTTCAAAGGCTTCCTGATAGCCCACCTCGGGGCGGTATTTGCTGCGCAGGCGGTCGGTGATTTTGTGTTTGAGGATGCCAAACAGGTAGCGGCGCGGATCGCCCTGCGTGAGCGCGGCGGGCTGGGCGCCCAGCAGGGCGAGCAAGGCGTCTTGCACGGCGTCTTCGGCTTCTTCCGGCGGTTGCAGGTGCAACAAGGCAAAGCGCAGCATGGGCTGGCGCCAGGCATCGGCCAGGGCTTGCACATCCAGCGCCGCGGGCTGGGAAGGGGGATGAGCAGTCATAGGGCGGCGATGATAGTGCGCGCGATCCGGGCGGCGGGTCGCTGTGGCGGCACTGGTCATGCCAACCCTTCCTCTGTCTGCATGGCTTGCTCCTGCGCCGCACTTGCTTTGCGGGGATTGGGACTGGATGTCATCATCTTAAATTACATATCAAAGAAAAAATATCTTCATGACTACCATGCTAAAAAAGCAATAATTTTTTCCATTGAATTGTAAAAAACCTCATTCACCCAAGACCCACCTTGAGGCTCACCCAAGGTCTGCAACGGCCACGGCGCAGCAGCCGATCCGGCGGCCAGCGCCCTGGGTCAGCACGGCAAACAGCAGCAGCGGCACCTTGAAGCCCTGGCCCTCGTCGGTGTCGATCTGGTTTCAGCCGGTCCAGCCCAAATCGCAATGCCCGGTGTTTGCAGCTTGGTCAGCCCGGCGCGGATGAATTCCTGCCCAGCTCACAGGCGCAGGCCCGGCAGGTCCTGCGTCTTGCAGCAGGCGACGCAGGCTGGCACATCACTGGCTGGCGCGGGCGAGAAAGTCGGTGAATGCATCGTTGAGGTCTTCATAAAAATTCGATTGCCATTGTGAATCGCGCACAAAGGCTTCGATCAGGGGGCGCCATTGCGCCTCGCCCAGCAATTCGCGCAATTGGGGGTGGTGGGCCTCGACCATCTGGCTGGCGCCCAAATAGACGAGGTAGCGGTACACGCGCAGGCCCGCCTCGGTGTAGCCCGGCGGCACTTCGTCGGTGCGGCCGCGCACGTAGTCGTAAAAGGCGGCGGTGCTGGCGTCGATGCTGTCATGGCTGGCGAGCTTGAGGACGGCGCTGGCGGCGGCATTGGCAGCACTGCTGGTTTGCGCTTTCCGGGTTGGGGATGCGCGCCCGGCAGGTGGCTCAGGCTCCTGCAACAAAAACGGTTGGGTGAAAGCGTTCATGCAAACTCCTTGGCACGCTCGCAAGCGATGGCACGGGGCGCAGCCACCGGCAGCGGCTGGCGCAGGCTGGCCAGCTCGCGGTTGAGCGTGGCGGCGTCGGGGATGTCGTTGTCCCACTCCAGCAGGATGGGCAGGCCGTGGGCGGCGTGCAGCGCGCGCGCCTTGCGCGCGGTGTGCGGCTCCACGGGCTGGCTGTGCGTGTCCACGTGCATGCCAAAGCGTTCGTCGAACTCGTGGCCGGCCACGTGCATGTAGCTCACGCGCGAGAGGTCCACCTGCGCCACGTAGGCGTCCAGGTCGGGGCCGCCGTGGTTCTTGCGGTTGACGTCGATGTTGTTCAGATCGAGCAGGATGCGGCAGTCGGCGCGGCGCACCACTTCCATCAGAAATTCCGGCTCGCTCATCTCGCCCACGTTGGTGTAGTAGCTGCTGTTTTCGATGGCCATGCGCTGGCCCAGCAGGTCTTGCACACGGCTGATGCGCTCGGCCACGCGCCGCGCCTCGCCCAGCGTGAAGGGGATGGGAAACAGGTCGTAGAGCTGGTGTGCGTCGCCACTGGCGGCTAGGTGGTCGGAATAGCGGTCGGTGCCCAGCTCGGCCAGCAGGTCGCGCACGCCACGCACGAAGTCGGCGCAAATCTCGGAAGTGCCGCCCAGGTTGAGCGACACGCCAT
>JAUMYU010000081.1 GCA_030528485.1 Comamonadaceae bacterium | reverse complement strand
TGGCCAGCGTGCAAATGGGCGCGGCCTGCGCCCCCGGCGCCCCGCCCGCCATCGGACAAGCCTTGCACCAATACGGTCAGGCCCTGGGCCTGGCCTTCCAGGTGGTGGATGACGTGCTCGATGCCACCGCCGATTCGGCCACGCTGGGCAAAACGGCAGGCAAGGACGCCGCCGACAACAAGCCCACCTACGTCTCCATCATGGGCGTGCAAGCCGCGCGCGCTTATGCGGACGCGCTGCATGCGCGCGCCTGCGCCGCGCTGGAGGCCACCCCCGCCCTGGCCGCCTCGCCCTTGCGCGGCCTGGCCGATCTGGTGGTGCAGCGCGCGCACTGAGCGCAACTCCCCCGCCCCATGCGTTGACGCCCCCGCCATGCCACCTTCCCCCGCCGAGCCATCGCACAACAGGAATCCCCACATGACCGGCCCAGCCAGCTCCCCCCCCGACGCCTTTCCCCTGCTGCAATCCATCAACGACCCGCAGGATTTGCGCCGCCTGCCGCGCGAGCGCCTCAAACCCCTGGCCGAGCAGCTCCGCGCCTTCTTGCTCGCCAGCGTCGCCCGCACCGGCGGGCATCTGAGCTCCAACCTCGGCACAGTGGAGCTGACGCTGGCGCTGCACTACGTCTTTGCCACACCCCACGACCGCCTGGTGTGGGATGTGGGGCACCAGACCTACCCGCACAAAATCCTCACCGGCCGGCGCGAGCGCATGGCCACGCTGCGCCAGTTGGGCGGCATCTCCGGCTTTCCCGTGCGCAGCGAAAGCGAGTACGACACCTTTGGCACCGCCCACTCCAGCACCAGCATTTCCGCCGCCCTGGGCATGGCGCTGGCCGCCGCGCGGCGCGGCGAAGACCGCTGGAGCGTAGCCATCATTGGCGACGGCGCCATGACCGCCGGCATGGCCTTTGAAGCCATGAACAACGCGGGCGTGGAGCGCGACGCGCGCCTGCTGGTCGTGCTCAACGACAACGACATGAGCATCAGCCCCCCCGTGGGCGCGCTCAACCGCTACCTGGCCCAGTTGATGAGCGGCCAGTTCTACGCCGCCGCCAAAAACGTCGGCAAAGCCGTGCTGCAACCCGTGCCCCCCCTGCTCGATCTGGCCAAGCGCCTCAAGCAACAGGCCAAAGGCATGGTGCTGCCCGCCACGCTGTTCGAGAAATTCGGCTTCAACTACATCGGCCCCATCGACGGCCACGATCTGGACGCACTCATCCCCACGCTGGAAAACCTGCGCCAGCTCAAAGGCCCGCAATTCCTGCACGTCGTCACCAAAAAAGGCCAGGGCTACAAACTCGCCGAGGCCGACCCCATTGCCTACCACGGCCCCTCCAAATTCGACCCCGCCGTCGGCATCGTCAAGCCCCAGACCGCGCCCAAACCCACCTTCACCCAAATCTTCGGCCAATGGCTGTGCGACATGGCCGCGCAGGACGAGCGCCTCATCGGCATCACCCCCGCCATGCGCGAAGGCTCGGGCATGGTGGAGTTCCACCAGCGATTTCCCGGGCGCTACTTCGACGCCGGCATTGCCGAGCAACACGCCGTCACCTTCGCCGCCGGCCTGGCCACGGAAGGCTTCAAACCCGTCGTCGCCATTTACTCCACCTTCTTGCAGCGCGCCTACGACCAGATGATTCACGACGTGGCGCTGCAAAACCTGCCCGTCGTCTTTGCACTCGACCGCGCGGGCCTGGTCGGCGCCGATGGCGCCACCCACGCCGGGGCCTACGACATCCCCTTCGTGCGCTGCATCCCCCACATGGCCCTGGCCTGCCCGGCCGATGAGCGCGAATGCCGCCAATTGCTCAGCACCGCCTACGCGCAAAACCACCCCGTATGCGTGCGCTACCCGCGCGGCGCAGGCGTGGGCGCAGAGCCGCTGGCCGATCTGGAACCCCTGCCCTACGGCAAAGGCGAAGTGCGCCGCACCTCCAGCCAGCCCGCACGCAGCCAGGACAGCAACCAGGGCCGCCAGGAGCACACGTCCGGCCAGCCCCCGCGCATCGCCATCCTCGCCTTCGGCACCCTGCTCTACCCCGCGCTACAAGCGGCCGAGCGGCTGGACGCCACCGTCGTCAACATGCGCTGGGCCAAGCCGCTCGATGAAGCCCTGCTACACGAGATCGCCCGCACGCACGACGCGCTGGTGACGCTGGAAGAAGGCGCCATCATGGGCGGCGCAGGCAGCGCCGTGCTGGAATCGCTGCACCAGGCAGGGCTGCTGCGCCCCGTGCTGCAACTGGGCCTGAAGGACGAATTCATCCCCCACGGCGACCCGGCCAAGCTGCTGGCCCTGCAAGGGCTGGATGCGGCGGGCATCGAGCACAGCATCCGCAGCCGGTTTCTGGCCTGAAACCTGTTGCCAGGCCCTCAGTATTCCAAATCAAGAGAAATGAAACGCCCCATTTTCGGCATGATGATCAATCAATATATTTTACATTGATTGGAATTTATGCCATACAGGCATCCAAATCAAAGGCAAAAAAACCCCGTTTTCGGCATGAATGTCATGCAGCAAACGGGGTTTTGATTTGAAATTCAAGCAGCAAGCGCCAGCGCGCTTATTTCTCCGTATCCACCAATCCTTTGACGAACCAACGCTGCATCAGCACCACCACCAGCGCGGGCGGCAGCATGGCCAGGATGGCGGTGGCCATCACCACATTCCACTGGTTGCCCGAGTCGCCCCCGGCGATCATGCGCTTGATGCCGATGACCACGGGGTACATGTCTTCCGAGGTCGTCACCAGCAGCGGCCAAAGGTACTGGTTCCAGCCGTAGATGAACTGGATCACGAACAGCGCAGCGATGGATGTTTTCGACAGCGGCAGCAGCACGTCCTTGAAAAAGCGCATCGGCCCCGCGCCATCGACGCGGGCGGCTTCGACCAGCTCGTCGGGCACGGTCAGGAAGAACTGGCGGAACAGGAAGGTGGCCGTGGCCGAGGCAATCAGCGGGATGGTCAGGCCCGCGTAGCTGTTGAGCATGCCCAGATCGGCAATGACCTGGTAGGTCGGGCCAATGCGCACCTCTACCGGCAGCATCAGCGTGACGAAGATCAGCCAGAAAAACAGCCCCTTGAGCGGGAAGCGGAAGTACACGATGGCAAAGGCCGAGAGCAGCGAGATGGCGATCTTGCCCACGGCAATCACCATCGCCGTCACAAAGCTGATCCACATCATGCGCGCCACCGGCGCATTCGAGCCTGCGCCCTCGCCACTGCCCAGCAGCGCGGCTTTGTAGGTTTCCCAGAAATGCTCGCCCGGCAGCAGCGGCATGGGCGCTTGCACAATGTCCTGCACCGTGTGGGTGGAGGCCACAAAAGCCAGATACAGCGGGAAACACACCACGAACACGCCCAGGAGCATGACGGCGTGGGAAATAAAGCCCAGCACGGGGCGGCGTTCAACCATCGTCAGCATCAGTACTGCACCTTTTTCTCAACATAACGGAACTGGATCACCGTCAGCGCGATGACGATGGCCATCAGCACCACCGATTGCGCGGCCGAGCTGCCCATGTCGCCCGCCTTGAAGCCGTAGTAATACACGTTGTAAACCAGGATGGCCGTATCGCGCCCGGGGCCGCCCTGGGTGGTGGCGTCGATGATGGCGAAGGTGTCGAAAAACGCATAGACCACGTTCATCACCAGCAGGAAAAAGGTGGTGGGCGAGAGCAGCGGGAACTGGATGCTCCAGAACCGCCGCGCCGGGCCTGCGCCATCGATGGCGGCGGCCTCGATCAGCGATTTGGGGATGGCTTGCAAGCCCGCCAGGAAGAACAGGAAGTTGTACGAAATCTGCTTCCACACCGCCGCCATGACGATCAGCGCCATCGCCTGGCCGGAGCTGAGCAGGTAATTCCAGTGCAGGCCCATTTGCTCCAGCCACCAGGCCACCACGCCCAGCGAGGGCGAGAACATGAAAATCCACAGCACGCCCGCCACCGCCGGCGCTACGGCATAGGGCAGCAGCAGCGCGGTTTTATAGACCATCGCCCCCTTGATGACGCGATCGGCAAACACGGCCAGCAGCAGCGACAGCGCAATGCCCACCACCGCCACCAGCAGCGAGAACACCGCCGTGACCTTGAACGATTGCAGGTAATACGTATCGGCGAGCAGGCGCTTGAAATTCTCCAGCCCCACCCACTCGCGCGAGAAGCCGAACGCATCTTCCATCTGGAACGATTGCAGCAGCGCCTGCCCGGCAGGCCAGAAAAAGAAGATGCCAATCACCGCCATCTGCGGCGCCAGCAACAGCCAGGGCAACCAGGCGGATTTGAAAAGAACGCGTTTTTCCATGGGTCACGCAGCAGGGGGTTGAAAGAGAGGGTTTGAAAAAAGGGCCATGCGAGAACAAAGGCAAAAGAAAAGCGGCGCACGGCCGCTGCATCGCCAGGCCGCCGCCGCCGGAGGCCAGGCTTACAGCCCGGCCTGGTTTTCCTGCTCCTCAGGCCAATCGCGGATATACGCCTTGAGCAACTGGTTCTCCAAATTGCGGCTGTGCAAAATCGCCTTGGCCACGTCGTAAAAACTGATCACGCCCATCAGCACCCGGTTGTCGATCACGGGCAGATAGCGCGTGTGATGCTCCAGCATCAGGCGGCTGACTTCGTCGAGCGAAGTCTCCGGCGTGCAGCTAATCAGCGTATCGCTCATGCGCTCGCGCACCGCGATTTGATCCAACGGGCTGCTGGGATGATCGGCCAGGCCCTTGATGATTTCGCGGAACGTGAGCATGCCCGTCACCTCGCCACGCTCGACCACCACGACGGAGCCGATATCGCGCTCGGACATGGTCGCCACCGCAGCCGACAGCATCTCGTCGGCCTGGACGGTGTAAAGCGCATTGCCCTTGACTTTGAGGATGTCACTGACTTTCATGGGGGTCTCCTGTTGGCTTTTAGGCACTTTTCGCCCCTGCCCCGGCCCGCCGCTTTCGTAAGCGATTGCGTACAACCGTGACAGGAAGCGCGCGGAATATAGCCGACATTGGCGGGCAGGCCGCACAAGATGGCGCAAGATAAGCGCCCTTCATGGCGCAAGCCATTACTTGATTACTGGCCCACGGACTGCCCTACCCAAGGGCTTGTTCACAGACACAAGGAAAAACCCATGCCCGGTTACAACGATCCCGGCTTCGACACCCTTGCCCTGCACGCCGGCGCCGCTCCCGATGCGGCCACCGGCGCGCGCGCCGTGCCCTTGCACCTGAGCGCCTCGTTCGTCTTTGCATCCTCCGAGCACGCGGCCTCGCTGTTCAACATGGAGCGCGCCGGCCACGTCTATTCGCGCATCAGCAACCCCACCACCGCCGTGCTGGAGCAGCGCATGGCCGCGCTCGAAGGCGGCGCGGGCGCCATCGCCACGGCCAGCGGCCAGGCCGCGCTGCACCTGGCCATTGCCACGCTGATGGGCGCGGGCGGGCACATCGTGGCCAGCAGCGCCATCTACGGCGGCTCGCACAACCTGCTGCACTACACGCTGCGCCGCTTTGGCATCGACACCACCTTCGTGCACCCGGGCGATCTGGACGCCTGGCGCGCGGCCATCCGCCCCAACACCCGGCTGCTGTTTGGCGAAACCGTGGGCAACCCCGGCCTGGACGTGCTGGACGTGCCCGCCGTGGCCGAAATCGCCCGCGCCGCGCGCCTGCCGCTGCTGGTGGATTCAACCTTCACCACGCCGTACCTGATGCAGCCGCTGGCGCTGGGGGCCGATCTGGTCTGCCACTCGGCCACCAAATTCCTCTGCGGCCACGGCACCGTGGTGGGCGGCGTGATCGTCGATGGCGGCGCATTCGATTGGGATGGCAGCGGCCTGTTCCCCGAGCTGACCCAGCCCTACGAAGGCTTTCACGGCATGGTCTTCAGCGAGGAGGCCACTGCCGGGGCCTTTTTGCTGCGCGCGCGCCGCGAGGGCCTGCGCGATTTTGGCGCGGCGCTCAGCCCCCACAGCGCCTGGACGATTCTGCAAGGCATCGAAACCCTGTCGCTGCGCATGCAGCGCCACATCGCCAACACGGAAAAAGTGGTGCAGTTCCTCGCCAGCCACCCGATGGTCGAGCGCGTGGGCCACCCGCTGCTGGAGAGCCACCCCAGCCATGCGCTGGCGCAAAAGCTGCTGCCCCGTGGCGTGGCCTCGGTGTTCAGCTTCGACCTCAAGGGCAGCCGCGCCCAGGGCAAGGCGTTAGTCGATGCGCTCAAAATCTTCAGCCACCTGGCCAATGTGGGCGACTGCCGCTCGCTGGTCATTCACCCGGCCAGCACCACCCACTTGCGCATGGACGATGCCGCCCTGGCCGCAGCGGGCATCACCCAGGGCACCATCCGCCTGTCCATCGGGCTGGAGGAGGCCGATGACCTGATCGACGACCTCAAGCGCGCCCTGAAAGCGGCGGAGAAAGCCGCTGAAAAAGCGGCGTAGCAATCGGCAGAACAGGCCGCTGACCAAGCCCCTGCATGAAAAACGGCGCACAACGCGCCCAGGCGAGCCGCTCTGAAAGCCTCACAAAATTACATATCAAAAGAAATTGACGATCAATATTAAATTGCCATAGCAAGGCAATTTTATTGCCTTTGAAATAGAAAAAACCCGTCGGATTTGCAGTCTTCCGACGGGTTTTGAAGGCTTTGAACCGGTTCCTGAAGCCTGTCCAAAGCCTTCAATCCTGCGCCGCGCGGCGCGCCAGCTCGGCGGCCTTGCCGGTGTAGTTGGCGGGAGTAAGCGCGCGCAGTTGCTGCTTGGCCTGCTCGGGGATGCTCAGGCGCTCGATCAGCTCGTGCAGCGCCTGCGCCGTCACGGCCTTGCCGCGCGTGACCTCCTTCAAAGCCTCGTACGCGCCTTGCTGGCCATAGCGGCGCATCACGGTCTGGATCGGCTCGGCCAGCACCTCCCAGGCGGCATCCAGGTCGGCGGCGAGGGCCGGCTCGTTGAGCTCCAGCTTGTCCAGCCCCACCGTCAGCGCGTGGTAGGCCAGCGTGGCATAGCCCAGCGCCACGCCCAGGTTGCGCAGCACGGTGCTGTCGGTCAAATCGCGCTGCCAGCGGCTGATGGGCAGCTTTTCCGACAAATGGCGCAACAGCGCGTTGGACAGGCCCAGATTGCCCTCGGCGTTTTCAAAATCGATGGGGTTGACCTTGTGCGGCATGGTGGAGGAGCCAATCTCCCCCGCCTTGAGCTTTTGCTTGAAGTAACCCAGGCTGATGTAGCCCCAGATATCGCGGCTGAGATCCACCAAAATCGTGTTGGCGCGCGCCACGGCGTCGAACAGCTCGGCCATGTAATCGTGCGGCTCGATCTGGATGCTGTAGGGCTGAAAGTGCAGGCCCAGCCCTTGCGGCGCGGGGCTTTCCACCACCCGGCGGCTGAACGCCTCCCAATCGAAATCGGGCCAGGCGGCCAGGTGGGCGTTGTAATTGCCCACGGCGCCGTTCATCTTGGCGCGCACCGGCACGGCCTCAATGGCGGCGATGGCGCGCTCCAGCCGCACGGCCACGTTGGCCAGCTCCTTGCCCACCGTGGTGGGGCTGGCCGTCTGGCCGTGCGT
>JAUMYU010000080.1 GCA_030528485.1 Comamonadaceae bacterium | reverse complement strand
TGGCTGGCGAGCGCGGCGCAGCCGATGCCGAGCGCGACATCCGCGGCTTTGCGCTGAAGTTCTACACCGAAGAAGGCAACTGGGACATGGTGGGCAACAACACCCCGGTGTTCTTCCTGCGTGACCCGCGCAAGTTCCCCGACCTCAACAAGGCGGTCAAGCGCGACCCGCGCACCAACATGCGCAGCGCCACCAACAACTGGGATTTCTGGACGCTCCTGCCCGAAGCCTTCCACCAGGTCACCATCGTCATGAGCGACCGCGGCATCCCCGCCAGCTACCGCCACATGCACGGTTTTGGCAGCCACACCTACAGCTTCTGGAATGAGGCCGGTGAGCGTTTCTGGGTGAAATTCCACTTCCTCACCCAGCAGGGCATCAAGAACCTGACCAACGAAGAAGCCGCCAAAATCATCGGCGAAGACCGCGAGAGCCATCAGAAAGACCTGTACGAAGCCATCGAGCGCGGCGACTTCCCGAAATGGAAGATGTATGTGCAGGTGATGCCCGAAGCCGATGCGGAAAAAGTGCCGTATCACCCCTTTGACCTGACCAAGATTTGGCCGAAGAAAGACTATCCGCTGATTGAAGTAGGCGAGTTCGAGCTGAACAAAAACCCGGAAAACTTCTTTGCTGATGTCGAGCAATCGGCCTTTGCCCCCAGCAACCTGGTGCCCGGCATCGGCGCCTCGCCCGACCGCATGCTGCAAGCGCGCCTGTTCAACTACGCCGATGCACAGCGTTACCGCCTGGGCGTGAACCACCACCAAATCCCGGTGAACAAGCCGCGCTGCCCGGTGATGAGCAACGCCCGCGATGGCGAAGGCCGCGCCGATGGCAACTACGGCAGCGCCCTGCACTATGAACCCAACAGCTTCGGCCAATGGCAAGAGCAGCCCCAGTATGCCGAGCCGCCGCTGCGCATCTCCGGCGACGCCGCGCACTGGAGCTTCCGCGAGGACGATAGCGACTACTTCAGCCAGCCGCGCGCGTTGTTCCAATTGATGAGTCCCGCGCAGCAGCAAGTGCTGTTCACCAACACCGCTGCCGCAATGGGCGATGCGCCTGATTTCATCAAGTACCGCCACATCCGCAACTGCAACGCCTGCCATCCCGCCTACGGCGAAGGCGTGGCCAAGGCTCTGGGCCTGACCGTGGCCGATGCCATCGCCGCCCGCGACAGCGATCCGGCCAAGGGCAATCCCGGCTTGCTGTGATGCTGTGACAAGCCAGTAGAAAAAGGGCCATTCGGCCCTTTTTCATTTCAATCAAAAGAAAATCAATTTATTTATCACCATGCCGTAAAAGGCATATTTTTTATCCTTTGATTTGTAAAATTACTGTACCGCAGCAGGCGCCAGCTTCTCCAGGCCCGCCAGCGGCGCCGTCACGCTCTCGGGCAGATGGTGGCGCTTGGCCATGTAAGCGGCGGTGTTCATGGAAACGAACACATTGCCTTTGCCATCTTCCCAAACCAGCACTTTCGAGGGCAGATCAATCGCCAAGGTTGGCGCTTGCACCATCATCGGCGTGCCCAGCTTGGGGTTGCCAAACACGATCACGCTGGCTGCTGGCATGTCCAGTTGCTGCTCTTGCGCAACCTTTTGGTGGTCAATCACCGTGAAAATCGTCAAACCCTTGGCCTTCAGCGCATCTTCCACGCGCTTGAGCGATTCGGGCGCGGAGTAGGCGCTTTTGACCGTCAGCAAGCCATCCACCTGCGCAGGCTGCGTATCCACAGCCCCAGCGGGGCTTGCGGCTGCCATCGACAAACAGAGGGCCAAAGAGGTAAAGCCGAGATGTTTCAACACAGTCGCATTCCTTTCCTACACGAACATATCAACAGTGGGTGGGGCATACACGGGGTCAATGCCCCAGGCTGCGGCGGATTTTTTCATCCGTTTTGTACTGGCTCAACGCGTACACCGCCCACAGCGCGGCGGGCAACCAGCCGATCAGGGTGATTTGCAGCACCAGACACACAATCCCCGCCAGCGGGCGGCCGATGGTGAAAAACACCAGAAACGGCAAAAAGATGGCAAGCAGCAAACGCATGGTGTGAAACCCTTTCCCGAAAAAAGCGAAAAACGGCCCCCACTTGGGGGCCATTTGCTGCGATGCAAGAGGCTGACGGGGCTGCGCGCCTACGCGCAACACACTTGCACAGCTTCTTACAATAGCCGGTTTTTTTCGTTCCGTTCCACCTTTGGCTGCCCCATGTCCCTCTCTGCCCTGATTTCCGTTTCCGACAAGACCGGCATTGTTGAATTTGCCCAATCCCTGCACGCGCTGGGCGTGCGCCTGCTCTCCACCGGCGGCACAGCCCAACTGCTGGCCCAGGCAGGCTTGCCCGTCACCGAGGTGGCTGAAGTCACCGGCTTTCCGGAAATGCTCGACGGGCGCGTCAAAACCCTGCACCCGCGCATCCACGGCGGCCTGCTGGCGCGGCGCGATCTGCCCGCGCACATGGCGGCGCTGAAAGAGCATGGCATCGACACCATCGACCTGCTGGTGGTCAACCTTTACCCGTTTGAGGCCACCGTTGCCAAGCCCGGCTGCACACTGGAAGACGCAATCGAAAACATCGACATCGGCGGCCCCGCCATGGTGCGCAGCGCCGCCAAGAACTGGCAGGACGTGGCCGTGCTGACCGATGCCAGCCAATACGCCCCCGTGCTGGCCGAGCTGCAAGCGGCCGGGCAGCTCTCGCGCCAGACGCGCTTTGGCCTCTCCGTGGCCGCCTTCAACCGCATTGCGCAGTACGACGCGGCCATCAGCGACTGGCTTTCCTCCATCGACCTGGCCGCCTCCAGAGCCGGGCAAAGCCCCACTCGCTCGCCCTTCCCTGCGCAAAGCAATGGCAGCTTCGTCAAGCTGCAAGACCTGCGCTACGGCGAAAACCCCCACCAGCAGGCCGCCTTCTACCGCGACCTGCACCCGGCGCCTGGCTCACTGGTGACTGCCGAGCAATTGCAAGGCAAGGAGCTGTCCTACAACAACATCGCCGATGGCGACGCGGCCTGGGAATGCGTCAAGCAATGGGAAGCGCCCGCCTGCGTCATCGTCAAGCACGCCAACCCCTGCGGCGTGGCCGTGGGCGCCAACGCGCTGGAGGCTTACAGCAAGGCCTTCAAAACCGATCCGACCAGCGCCTTCGGCGGCATCATCGCCTTCAACACCCCAGTGGATGCGGCGGCGGCCGAGGCCGTCTCCAAACAATTCGTCGAAGTGCTGATGGCGCCCGACTTCACGCCCGAGGCGCTGGCGCTGCTGCAAGCCAAGCAAAACGTGCGCGTGCTGCGCATCCCCCTGGCCGGTGTGCAGCGCCAGGGCGCCACGCCCTGGGCGCGCGGCCAGAATGCGCTGGATTTCAAGCGCGTTGGCTCCGGCCTGCTGATCCAGACCGCCGACAACCATGAGCTGACCCTGGCCGATCTCAAAGTCGTCACGCAAAAACAGCCCACGCCGGAGCAATTGCAGGATTTGCTGTTCGCCTGGAAAGTCGCCCAATTCGTCAAAAGCAATGCCATCGTGTTCTGCAAGGATGGCATGACGATGGGCGTGGGCGCAGGCCAGATGAGCAGGCTGGATTCCGCCCGCATCGCCAGCATCAAGGCCCAGCACGCGGGCCTGTCGCTTAACGGCACGGCCGTGGCCAGCGATGCCTTCTTCCCCTTCCGCGATGGGCTGGATGTGGTGATCGACCACGGCGCAACTTGCGTGATCCAGCCCGGCGGTTCTATGCGCGATCAGGAGGTGATCGACGCGGCCAACGAGCGCGGGGTGGCGATGGTTTTCACCGGCGTGCGCCATTTCCGCCACTGATCGCCTACCGATAGGCCGCTGTCACGCAAGCAGCGCCAGGCATCAAACCCTCCTGGCCCGCCTTGCCGCACCAGGCATCACACCAGCGCCCGCGCCAGGCGCTGCACGCCTTCGATGATTTTCTCGTCCGCCGCCGTGGCATAGCTCATGCGGAAAGTCGCCAAATCCGGCTCGCTGGCATAAAACGGCGCACCAGGCACCACGGCCACGCCTTGCTCAATGCCACGGCGCACGAAAGCCGCAGCATCGCCATCACCGCGCCGCCCTGTCAGGCGCGCCCAGATGAACATGCCGCCCTGCGGCGGGGTGTAGGCAATGGCATCGCCCATTTCTTGCTCCAGGCACTGCATCATCAACCGCGCACGGTGGGCGTAAGCCGCTTGCACCTGCGCCAGCGCGGCAGGCAGGCGGCCGCTGGCCAGATAGGCGCTGGCGGTGACCTGCGCCAGCATGCTGCTGTTGGCATCGCTGAACTGCTTGCACATCACTGCTTGCTGCAACAGCGCGGCGGGCGCCACCATCCAGCCCAGGCGCAGGCCGGGCGAGAGCGTTTTGGAGAAACTGCCGCAATAAGCCAGCCAATCGCGGCTGCCCGGCACTTGGGCGCTGAGCGCCAACAAACTGGGCGGCGGCGGGGCGTCGAAATACAGCTCGCCATAAGGGTTGTCCTCCACCACTAGCACCTGGTATTGCGCCGCCAGCTCCAGAATGCGGCGGCGGCGCTCCAATGAAAGCTGCGCGCCGCTGGGGTTGCCAAAGGTGGGGATGAGGTAAACCAGCCGCGGGCGATGCGCGCGAATGCGCTGCTCCAGCGCATCGACTTGCACCCCTTCGTGGTCGATGGGCACAGCCACCACCTGCGCGCCATAAAGGCGAAAGCACTGGATGGTGGCCAGGAATGTCGGCCCCTCCACCAGCACCGTATCGCCCGGCGAAAGCATGGTTTTGCCCAGCAAATCCAGCGCCTGCTGGCTGCCCGTGGTCACCAGCACATCCGCTGCCTGCACGCTGGCGCCCTGGGCCGCGAGGCTGGCGGCAATTTGCTCGCGCAGCGGCTCGTAACCTTCCGTAGGGCCGTATTGCAAAGCGATGGCGGGATGCTCGGCCAGCGCCGTTTGCGCCGCTTTGGCCAACCCTTGCACATCGAACAGCGCCGCGTCGGGAAAGCCCCCCGCAAAGCTGATGATGCCGGGGCGGCCCAGCAGTTTGAAGATCTCGCGGATGGCGGAGGTTTCGACGTTTTGAAGACGGGGGGCGAATTGCATGATGCGTAGCTGCAAGGGGGAAAAACGCCGCATCATAATTGGCCGCATGCCCGATTCCAGCCCCCGTGAAACCCCCAAGCCCCCCATGCAGCGCACTGCGCCCGCCGATCAAGATATCGAAGCCCTGCTGCAAGACCTGCGCCAGCAAGGCCTGGCCGACGTGGCGCTGGTGCAAACCCATATCTCCTGGCTGCTGATGGGTGGCCAGCGGGTGTGGAAGATCAAAAAGCCCGTGCATCTGCCCTTTCTCGATTTCCGCACGCTGGCCCAGCGCCGGCATTGCTGTGAGGAGGAACTGCGCCTGAACCGCCGCTTTGCGCCCGAGCTGTATCTGGGCTTGCGCCCTCTCTGGCGCGATGCGGCGGGCCGCCTGAGCTGGCATGCGCCCGATTTGGCCGATACAGCGGAAATCGCCCGCTCGCCCCGCTCCGCCCACTCTGCTGCCGAAACTGCCTCCCGAACCCCGAGCGAATGGGCAGTGGAAATGCGGCGCTTTCCTGCCGACGCTTTGCTCAGTGCGCGCCTGATGGCTGCTGCGCCCACCCCGGCAAACTCCCCGGCGCTTGCCCCCTCAGCCAAGCGCCAGCCGCCACGTCAGGCCCACGCCAACGACGCTATCGATACGGCGGGCTTGGCCGGGGCGATCGTTCCCCTTGACGATACCGCCAACGCCCCCATCAACGCCTCCGGCCTGCACGCCCTCGGCCAGCGCCTGGCCCAGTTCCACGCCCAGGCCAGCGCAGCCAACCCCGATCCGCGCTATGGCAGCCCGGAATTGATCCGGGCCGAAGTCGATCAAGTCCTTCGCACCCTTCGCCAGGGCGCACAGGCGGCGCATGTGCCCGCCTGGCAGGCTTGGGTGGAGGCGCAAAGCCAGCGCCTGTGGCCGCTATGGCAGGCGCGCCAGCGCCTCGTGCGCGAAGGGCATGGCGATTTGCACCTGGGCAATCTGGTCGTGCTGGGCGATGCCATTGCGCCCTTTGACGGGATCGAGTTCCAGCCCGCCATGCGCTGGCTCGATCCCGTCAACGACATCGCCTTTCTCAGCATGGATTTGCACGCCCACGGCCGCAGCGATCTCGCCGCGCACCTGATGGACGGTTGGCTGCAAACCAGCGGCGATTACGCGGGCCTTGGCGCCTGGCGCTTTTACGAGGTCTATCGCGCGCTGGTGCGGGCGATGGTGGCGCAACTCACCCCCGGCCAAAGCGAGCAAGGCCAGCGGTATGTGGACTTGCTCGACCGCTGGACAGCAGGCACAGCCGCCCAAGCTGCCCCGGCAGCGCCCGCCAACGCGCCGCACCGCCCGCCCCTGCTCATCACCTGCGGCCTGTCCGGCTCGGGCAAATCCACCGTCGCCGCCGCCGTCATGGCCCGCCTGGGCGCCGTGCGCCTGCGTTCGGACGTGGAACGCAAACGCCTGTTTGGCCTGGCGGCGCTGGAGGAGTCCGCCCAGCGCGGCCTCAATATCTACACACCCGAGGCCACCGCCCGCACCTTTGCCCACCTGGGCAAGCTGGCCGAAGGCACGCTGGAAGCGGGCTGGCCGGTCGTCATCGACGCCGCTTTCTTGCGCCGCGAGCAACGCGATGCCATACGCGAACTGGCTCGCCAAAAGGGCCTGCCCTTTGCCATCCTGCACTGCCAGGCCCCCGAAGCGGTTTTGCGCCAGCGCATCGCCCAGCGCCAGGCCCAGGGCCAGGATCCGTCCGAAGCCACCGCCGATGTGCTGGCGCGGCAGCAACAGTGGCTGGAGCCACTGGACGAGAGCGAGCAAGCCATGGCCTGCCACATCGATACCCGGCAGTGCGACTGGCTGGCGGTCTGTCTGGACGATTTGCAAAAATTACAAATCAAAGGAAATTCAAATTGAATAAAATCATGCCGAAAAATGATGATTTTATTTCCAATTGATTTGGAAAATAACACATCAAGAGCAGCTCCAGACAAGCACCCAGCCCCATGCCGATGGCCTCTGATGCCAGTGGCCTACTGCTGGGCTGGCCACTGGCGGGCGGCGTGCAGCACACGCAAAACGCGCACAAGTTCGTCGCTCACGTCATAGATCACGATGTAGTTGCGATGCGCCACAAGTTCGCGCGTGCCCGGTACGCGGCCTGGTCGCCCGAGCTGCGGGTGCTCGAGCAGACGCGCGACTTTTTCGGCGATCAGCGCATCCAGAGCCAGCGCGGCGGATGGGTTGTCCTGTGCGATATAAGCGCGGAGTTCACGCCTGTCCGCAGCGGCTGGCCGCGTCCATACCAGCTTCACGATGCGGCAATCTTGCGGCGCATTTCAGCCTGCCATGCCTGGGCTTCGGCTTGCACCTCATCAGCCGGTAACAGCTCGCCAGCGTTGGCCGCGTCGATGCCGAGCTGCACTTGCTCGCGAAACCATGCGTCATGCGCTGCCGTGGTTTGCTGGCTCTGCACGAATTGGCGCATGAAATCGCGCAGAAGCTGCGCGCTGCTGCGGTCGCTGGCCTTGGCCGCGCGCGCAAAGTCGTTTTTCAGGGTTTCATCGACCCGGAAAGTAAAGGTTGCTTCACCCATGCCATAGCCTCCTGATTAGAGCGTGCGCAGGGTAGCACGAGGCGAGGGCAAGAAGCATCGGCATCAACCGCCACGGCGCATCATGTCGAAGAACTCGTGGTTGCTCTTGGTGACCTTCATGTTCTTGAGCATCAGCTCCATGGATTCGATCTCGTCCATGTTGAACAGG
>JAUMYU010000079.1 GCA_030528485.1 Comamonadaceae bacterium | reverse complement strand
CGAACATCATCAGCTCCACGTCCGTGGGGTTGCGCCCCAGTTGGGTGAAGGCGGCGGCGAGGTAGTCGATCTCGTCATCGGCCAGGGCCAGGCCCCAGTCGCGGTTGGCCGCCTCCAGCGCCTGCTTGCCTTGCGCGGGGCCGCCGCTGAGCACGTCCACCGTTTGCAGCGGCGCGGCCGGCAGGCTGTCAAACAGTTGCCGGGCCTGGCCGGGGTGCGTCAGCACGGATTCGGTCATGCGGTCGTGCAGCAGGGCGGCGATGGCTTGCCACTGGGCTTGGCTCAAGGGTTGGCCGCTTAACTGCACGTTGTAGGCCGTGGCGCGTTCGATGCGCACCAGGCCCGAGGATGCCGCCAGGCCGCAGTTGCGGGCGATGTCCGTCGCCTTGGAGGCCCAGGGGCTGACCGTGCCCACGCGCGGCGTGACCAGCCACTGCGGGGCGCTTGCGGTGTTGTCTGCGCTGCTGCTGGCGTTGCCTTGCCGGGCGTCCAGCAGGCGCTCCCACTGCGCCAGTGTTTGGGCATCGGGCTGGGTTTGGCTGGCGATCAGGTAGAGGTGGCGCGCCTCCAGCATCTCGATGCCGGGGGCGATGGCTTGCAGTTGGGGCAGGAGTTTTTGGGCGCGAAAGGCGGAAAGGGCGGATGCGCCCTCAAGCAGGGTGACGAACAGTGACACGGGGGGAAAGTCCTGAAAAAAATGGCGGTGTGCAGGGCGCTTGCGGCTGGCGAAGTGGGCAGGCGCAGCCGCGTGAAACAAGAGCGCGCCAAGCCAGCGCGCATTTTAAGAGCCTGCCCAAAATCTCTACACGGCGCTCAAGAGAGCGGATGGGGGACGGCCTGAGGCGTATGCCCTTCGGGCAGCCAGTGGGGCTGGCTTGGTGGGAGGGAGGGGCGTCAAAGCACTCGGAATGTGCTGTTTGGATATTTTATAAATCAATAGGAAAAATAACTGCCTTGTTTTGGCATGATGGGTATAGAATTATTTTTCCCTTGAAATATAAAATCGGCCCTGCATGCGCGGGCCGCCCGGCGGTGGCGAAGGCGGGCAGGGGCTGTTGGCTCAAGCCAGCTCGTAAATCTCGCGCAGCAAGGCTTTGTAGAAGCTGAAGGCTTCCAGCGCGCCTTTGAGGGCGGTTTCGCGGTTGAGGCCGTTGCTCATGTCCAGTTGGTTGAGTTGGTCGGTGAATTCGCGCCAGTGCCTGGCCCGGCCATCGGCGTGGGGGCGCAGATGGCGCGCGCCGCGCGTTTCGTCAAAGCCCAGGTGTTTTTGCGCGTCCTTGAACAAAAACGCCGCGCCGAGGTTGGAGCCTTCGGCGCAGTACAGCCAGCCGATGGCTTCGGCCCCCTGGGGCTGGGGGATGGGCAGTTGCACGGGCTTTTCGGTCGCGCCCAAATCTTGCAAGTCCAGCAGCACGTCGTCGTAGCGGCGGCGTTCGGCCAGGCCGGGCATGCGGGCGTTGAGCTGCGGGTCCTGAAACAGCGGATCGACGATCTTGTGAAACACCGCCTGCAACTGCAAAAAGCGGATGTAGTTGGCGTTGTTCTCGAAGGGTTTGACGGACATGACCAGCGCATCCACGCTGTCGTGGGTGGCGCGGCTGTTTTCTTTCAGGTAGAGGTTAAAGGGCTGGGCTTGTTCCATGATGCTGGCTTTCCATATCAAAGTGAATTCGTTTTATTTGTGGTCTTGCCGTAACAGGTATTTTATTTTCTTTTTGATTGGTAAAAACGGCCCTTGCGGGCCGTTTTGGTTGGTTTACTGGTTCTTGAACTGCGCGGGGCGCTTGTTGACGAAGGCGTCCATGCCTTCCTTCTGGTCTTGCGTGGCAAACAGTGCGTGGAACAGGCGGCGCTCGAACATCACGCCGTCGGACAGGCCGCTTTCAAAGGCGCGGTTGACGGCTTCCTTGGCGGCGATGGCGGCAATGAGCGAGTAGCTGCAAATGGTCAGCGCCGCGCCCAGGGCTTCTTCCATCAGCTTGTCGGCGGGCACCACGCGGCTGACCAGGCCGGATCGCTCGGCTTCCTGCGCGTCCATCATGCGGCCGGTGAGGTTCATGTCCATGGCCTTGGCCTTGCCCACGGCGCGCGGCAGGCGCTGCGTGCCGCCTGCGCCGGCGATCACGCCCAGCTTGATTTCGGGCTGGCCGAATTTGGCGTTGTCGGCGGCGATGATGAAGTCGCACATCATGGCCAGCTCGCAGCCGCCGCCCAGGGCGTAGCCGCTGACGGCGGCGATGACGGGCTTGCGCACGCTGCGGATGGTTTCCCAGTTGCGGGTGATGAAGTCGCCCTTGTAGGCGTCGATGAAGTTGTACTTGGCCATGGCCGTGATGTCGGCGCCGGCGGCAAAGGCTTTTTCGCTGCCGGTGACGATGATGCAGCCAATGCTGTCGTCGGCGTCAAAAGCCTTGAGGGCCTGGCCCAGCTCGGTCATGAGCTGGTCGTTCAGGGCGTTGAGGGCCTTGGGGCGGTTGAGGGTGATGATGCCGACTTTTTCCGCTTCGGTGCGTACTTCGATGGTTTCGTATGCCATGTGAAATCTCCTTTGAAGGTGTTATGAGAGGGGGAGGGGCAAGGCCCGGGGCTACAAGCCTTGCCGATGCTAGCGCCCGCTGTGGCTGGCCCGGGCCAGCCAGGGGCAGGGAAAGTGCCAGGCAAGCCGCGCGGGCGGTCAGGCCGTTGTGGCATGTGCCTGGGGTGTCGTGCGCTGCGCGCGATCAGGCCACTTGCAGCGTGCCTTTGGCTGCCATGAGCAACTGCACCACCTCGGGGGCGGTGATGAAGCCAAAGCGCGGATCCATATCGGCCTCGCTCAGGCCGTTGTGCACCATGCAGGAGCGGCAGATCACCACGCGCCCGCCGCCGGCGAGGAATTTCTCCAGCAAATCGCTCACCGGCTCAAAGGGCTGGCCGATGTCCATGCCCTGGGTGGCGCCGGGTTTGCCCAGCGTGACCGCCTCCACCATGAGGATGAGCGTGGCGCTGTGGCCTTGCTGCACGGCATTGAGCGCCATGGTGAAGGCGACCGTGACTTTGTTGGGGTTGGATTGACCGTCAAAAAGGGTGGAAACGAAATCGGTGGTTTGCATAGGCGCTCCTGAGAGGGTGAGGGAAGGAAGGTGGGGAGACTCGACACGCCCTATGGTATAGGCGGAAAGCGCCGTTTTTTTCGTAGAAAATAGCGTATTGGCCCGCATTCGCGTCTTTGCGCGCATTCTTGGGCTGCGATTGCGCTCAAAGACGGCAAGACCGCGCGGGCGCTGCCACACCTCATCCACGGAGAAACGAGTTGATTGTCTTCAAAGCCCCCCAGGACAAAGTCCTTTCGGTTCTGCAATCCATCGCGGGCATTGTGGAGCGTCGGCACACGCTGCCCATTCTGGCCAACGTGCTGCTGCGCAAGACGGGCAACATCCTGCAATTGACCACCAGCGATCTGGAGGTGCAAATCCGCACTACCGCCGATCTGGGCGGGGATGCGGCCGAAGACTTTGCCACCACCATCGGCGCGCGCAAGCTGATCGAGATTTTGCGCACCTTCCAGCCCGATCAGGTCGTGACGCTGGAGGCCGCGCAGGAGCGATTCATCCTCAAGGGCGGCAAAAGCCGCTTCACCCTGCAATCGCTGCCCGCCAGCGATTTCCCGCTGGTGCAGGAGTCGCCCAACTTCGGCCCGGCGTTTTCCATTCCGCAGGCCGTGCTCAAGCATTTGCTGGGCCAGGTGTCTTTCGCCATGGCGGTGCAGGACATCCGCTATTACCTCAACGGCATCTTGTTCGTGGCCGAGGGCCGCACGCTCAGCCTGGTGGCCACCGACGGCCACCGCCTGGCTTTTGCCAGCGCCACGCTGGATGCCGATGTGCCCAAGCAGGAAGTCATCCTGCCGCGCAAGACGGTGCTGGAGCTGCAACGCCTGCTGCGCGACGCGCGCAACGACCGCGGCGATGACGTGGCGATGATCCAGTTCCAGTTTGCCAACAACCAGGCCAAACTCAGCTTCAACGGACTGGAGTTCGTCACCAAGCTGGTGGAGGGCAAGTTCCCCGATTACAACCGCGTCATCCCCGTGGGCTACCGCCACAGCGTGACGCTGGGCCGCCAGGCCCTGCAAGCGAGCTTGCAGCGCATGACCATCATGACCAGCGAGAAATTCAAGGGCGTACGCCTGCATTTCGAGCCGGGCCTGCTGCGCATCAGCTCGGCCAACGCCGAGCAGGAGGAGGCGCAGGACGAGCTGGAAATCGATTATGGCGGCGACAAGGTCGAATCCGGCTTCAACGTCAGCTATCTGCTGGATGTGCTCTCCAACATGCAGCAGGACATGGTCACCATCACGTTCGAGGACGGCAACAGCTCGGCGCTGTTGAGCACGCCAGATGACGCCAACTTCAAATACGTGGTGATGCCGATGCGGATGTGATGGGCCGCAACCGCCTTGCCGCTTTTGAACAGGTTCTCAGCCCCCAGCCAGTGATGCACTTTTTCGCCAGGGTGAAAAAGTGCATCAGGCGCTTTTGGGGCCTTCCAGGCGTTGACAGCATGGCTGCGCCCTGGCGATGCAGCCTGCGTTTTGCAAACACCGTTTCGGAGTCGCAGGACTGCCCAGCGCCACCCGAAAACGAAAGAAAGCCGACATGACAGATTCCAACCGCTCCGATGCACCACCTTCCGATTTGCCCGAGGAGCGCCCCGCGCCCGCCCAGGGCGGGCCGGCCGGCAGCGATTACGACGCCGGCGCGATCCAGATCCTCGAAGGGCTGGAGGCCGTGCGCAAGCGCCCGGGCATGTACATCGGCGACACCTCCGATGGCACGGGCCTGCACCACCTGGTGTTCGAGGTGGTGGACAACTCCATCGACGAGGCCCTGGCGGGCCACTGCGACGACATCCTCATCACCATCCACGGCGATGGCTCGCTGAGCGTGCAGGACAACGGCCGCGGCATCCCCACGGCCATCAAGATGGACGACAAGCACGAGCCCAAACGCTCGGCCACCGAAATCGCGCTGACCGAGCTGCACGCAGGCGGCAAGTTCAACCAGAACAGCTACAAAGTCTCCGGCGGCCTGCACGGCGTGGGCGTGAGCTGCGTGAATGCGCTCTCCTCCTCGCTGACCGTCACCGTGTGCCGCGAGGGCTTGCAGCACGAGCTGAGCTTCTCGCGCGGCAAGCTGCTTGATCGGCAGATCGAAATCGTCGATGGCGTGCCCGTCTCGCCCATGCGCATCACCGGCCCTGCCGAGCAGCGCGGCACGCGCGTGCATTTCCTGCCCGACACCGACATCTTCCAGCAGAACAACGAATTCCAGTACGAGGTGCTGGCCAAGCGCCTGCGCGAGCTGAGCTTTCTCAACAACGGCGTGCGCATCCGCCTGCTGGACGAGCGCACCGGCCAGGAGGACGACTTCGCCGGCAGCGGCGGCGTGCAGGGCTTTGTCGAGTTCATCAGCAAAGGCAAGCAGGTGCTGCACCCCACCACCTTCTACGCCAGCGGCAGCCGAGCGGCCGACAGCTACGGCGGCATCCCCGGCACGGAAATCGGCGTGGAAGTGGCCATGCAGTGGAACAGCAGCTACAACGAAACCGTGCTGTGCTTCACCAACAACATCCCGCAGCGTGACGGCGGCACGCACCTGACGGGCCTGCGCGCGGCCATGACCCGTGTCATCAACAAGTACATCGAGGAAAACGGCCTGGCCAAGAAGGACAAGGTCGAAGTCAGCGGCGAGGACATGCGCGAGGGCCTGTGCTGCGTGCTCTCGGTCAAGGTGCCCGAGCCCAAGTTCAGCAGCCAGACCAAGGACAAGCTCGTCTCCAGCGAAGTGCGCGCCCCGGTGGAAGACATCGTGGCCCGCGCGCTGACCGACTTCCTGCTGGAAAAGCCCAGTGACGCCAAGCTCATCTGCGGCAAGATCGTCGAGGCGGCCAAAGCCCGCGAAGCCGCGCGCAAGGCCCGCGAGATGACGCGCCGCAAGGGCGTGCTCGACGGCATGGGCCTGCCCGGCAAACTGGCCGACTGCCAGGAGAAAGACCCCGCCCTGTGCGAGATCTACATCGTCGAGGGCGACAGCGCCGGCGGCAGCGCCAAGCAGGGGCGCGACCGCAAGTTCCAGGCCATCCTGCCGCTGCGCGGCAAGATTCTCAACGTCGAGAAAGCGCGCTACGAAAAGCTGCTCTCCAGCAACGAAATCCTCACCCTCATCACCGCCCTGGGCACCGGCATCGGCCGCACCGTGGGCGAGGACGGCAAAGGCGGCGCCGACGACTTCGACGCCGCCAAGCTGCGCTACCACCGCATCATCATCATGACCGATGCCGACGTGGACGGCGCCCACATCCGCACCCTGCTGCTGACCTTCTTCTACCGCCAGATGCCCGAGCTGGTCGAGCGCGGCCACATCTACATCGCCCAGCCGCCGCTGTACAAAGTCAAGGCCGGCAAAGAGGAGCTGTACCTCAAGGACGCCCAGGCGCTGGACCAGTTCCTCACCCGCATCGCGCTGCGCGACGCGCGCATCCTGCCGCGCGAAGGCGCCCAGCCCATCGAGGGCGAGGCGCTGGAAAAACTGGCCGCCACCTACCAGAAAGCCCAGGGCGCCATCCTGCGCCTGTCCGCCTACATGGATGGCCAGGCCCTGCAAGCCCTGGCCGACGGCGTGCCGCTGCGCGCCGACACCCTTGAGGACATGCAGCACACCGCCGCCGCGCTGCAACAGCATTTGAGCGACCGCACCCGCGTCACCGAGCAGGCGCAAGTCGAAGCCCTGATCGACCCGCGCACCGAAAAACCCGTGCTGCGCATCAGCCGCCGCCACCACGGCAACATCAAAAGCAGCCTGATCCCGCAGGACTTCGCCAAAAGCGCCGACTACCACACCCTGGCCCAGGCCGCCCAGGCCTTCAGCGGCATGCTGGGCGAAGGCGCCAAGGTGCAGCGCGGCGAGGGCGAGCGCATGAAAGAGCAGGAGGTGGCCAGCTTCCACCAGGCCATGCAATGGCTGCTGGCCGAGGCCGAGCGCACCACCAGCCGCCAGCGTTACAAGGGCCTGGGCGAGATGAACGCTGAGCAGCTCTGGGAAACCACCATGGATCCGGCCGTGCGCCGCCTGCTGCGCGTGCAAATCCAGGACGCCATCGAGGCCGACCGCATCTTCACCATGCTCATGGGCGACGAGGTGGAGCCGCGCCGCGACTTCATCGAAGCCAACGCCCTGCGCGCGGCCAATATCGACGTGTGATGTTGAGGTGCACGGGGCTTGAGCCGCCGCTGCCGGGCCACAGGCCATAGGCAACCGGCGGCAAGCTTTCATCCGCAAGCCCCCCATCCACCAGGCCAATGACCAGCCTGCCGGCATGCATGTGGGGCGGGCTGATTTTTTATCAATCAAAAAGAAACAAAATTGCCTTGTTTCGGCATGATGGTATTTGTTTTGAATTTACATTGATTTGTAAATTGAGTGAATGCCACAAGGGGCCGTGCTAGGCGCCTGGCGCAACGCCTCCCGCCGGATCGGGCGCGCCCAGGCGGTACTCGATCTCGCGGGCGCAGGCGCGCAGGCGCTGGGCGATGGGGCTGTCCCAGGCGGCATCGAAATCGTCCGCTGCCCCCATGGCGGTGATGGTCAGGGCCAGTTGGCCGCTGGCATCGTGCACCGGGGCGGAGAAGGCGTTGACGCCGGGGATCGGGCTGCCCATCGCGCGCGCCAGCCGCTGGGTGCGAATCTCCTCCAGCAAAGCTTGCGCCTGTGCCCAGGTGCGCATGCCGCGAGCAGGGTCTGGCGTATGCCCCGCAGCAGCGGCGTGGGCAAAGGCCGCCAGCGTGGGCCGGGCGCTGGCGGCGGTGTGCGCTGAAGCATCGCCATTGCCATTGCCGTGTACGGGCTGCGTCTCGCGCCGCAGCAACGGCTCAATGGTGCGGCCGGGCATGAAGGCGGCAAACACCCGCCCCGTGGCCGAGAGCA
>JAUMYU010000008.1 GCA_030528485.1 Comamonadaceae bacterium | reverse complement strand
AGTCTCTCACTGCGGAGTCTGGCCTGGCAAGGCCGTAGGGAGGGAAGATTCCGGCAAAAGCACGTTGAACGTTGATGGTGCAGAAATCAAGTTCGTTGAAGTTGGAAAGAGCGCCATCAAAGGTATTTTTCGATATGCAAGCTACTCTGCTGTGTAAGTAAAACTTCCCAAATGGCATTTGATGACTCTGATTTATCCCATTGAGGACACGCGCATAAGCATGGAGCGGCAAGGGGCAAGCTGTCGGACAATCATGTCTAGCTGCTGCCAAAGGATGCGGCTTTGACGCGCACTTTGTATTTGGCCTTGCAAGGTTTGCAGCCCATCTTGAATGGCCTTGTTGCTTGCGTCGAAAGTGCTGCTGTCAAGTTGGGCAAGGTTTTGAAGTACATCGGCTGTTTGATGTGCGATCTCAAAACAGCTTTCGGCAAATGCGGCCTCCTCTCGCGTTATGCGGTCTGGAGAGGCTTTTGCAGATGACGGGCTTAGACTGAAGTGCCCTTGAGCGCTACGGTACGCACCAAGAGCAGAGATGTAGCCTATCAGTGCGTAGTTGCTTTTGAGTAAGTGAAAGCCATCTTGCAGGTGATCACGGTATTTCCGGGGCTCGCTGCTCATGTCAGAAACTGTGCTACTAAGAGCGGCTGCTTTCTCATGGGCTTGGCGGCGCGCAGTGCGATAGGCAATATCGTCGATTCGTCCGTAGCGCAGTTGTTCTGCGATTTGATGCAGATACGCACCGTTACTAGCCATGGCTTGTGCGGCGGTACGGCCAAGTGTGAGGTAGTGCCAATCCGGCCATAGCAGGGAAACGGCTAGCCAGGCAATAACGGTTCCAATCAGTGTGTCGACAATCCGAACGGGCATTGCGGCGTAAATATCCATTTCCATCAGTGACATGCCCATCAATGCCTGGATGGTGATGAAGAATGTGGAGAAGCTGTACTTGTTGGTGCGGAAAAAGAAAAACAGCGTAGTGGAGGCGATGACGATCCACAGCTTGGTTTCTACTGATGGGGTGAAATATGGCAGCAGTGAGCCGACGATAACGCCTAAGACTGTGCCAACAATACGTTGCACCACCCGGTGTTTGGTTACGGAGTAATTGGGCTGACAAACAAACAATGCTGTGAGCAAAATCCAATAGCCCATTTCAAGAGCGAATACTTGTACGACTGCGCTACAGAGTACGACCACGACACTTAAGCGTACAGCATGGCGAAATACGGCTGACTCCAAATTCAACTGCTTGCGCACGGCACGCCAGGCATTGCGCCAGCCGATGGGCTCTTGCGCAGCAATGCGGGTGCGATCGGATGGGGAGGTATCCTGTGTGTCATTGAGGGTGCCGTCGATATGGTTGTTGAGATGGCTGAGCTGGTGGTCGATGGCGTAGAGGTTGTCCAACAATCGTTGTAAGGTCAGCACATGCTTGTTGGAGTCGTGCAGGTTTTGCGCATACAGGGTAAGAGATTGCTGACAACCTTTCACAGCGCGAGCCAGGCGTGGGCTGTATTGGTAAGGCTGGCCGCTGCGCAGGCTTTCGGCTATATCCCGGCAGGCTTGGCCTTGCAATTCGAGCAAGCGATGGATACGAAAAATCACATCGGTGTGCGCGAGTCGCTGGGCCAAGTCGCGGTAATCGGCATGGGTAGAGCTGATGCGCTCATGCATATCCTGTGCGGTGAAGTAGTAGCGCAGCATGCGCGTGGTGCGTGGGTGGCGATGCTGGCCGCGCATGCGGTAGAACAATGCGCTGCGGCATTGGTTGAAGGCCTCGATCACATTGCGGTTTTGCATAGCGAGATCGATTTGATGGCCCTCGAGTCCATCCTGATCTTCATCTGGATCAAAAAAATCGGCTTTGGCATCGAAGTAGGCTGCCAGCGCTGCGTAGGCGTTGGCCATGTTTTCTTGTACAGGGCGGCTGGGCAGCAGCAGGTGCAAGAGCAGTGTGAGGCTGCTGTAGAGCAAGGTGCCCAGCAAAATCAGCGCCGGATTGGTGTACCAAACCATTTGCGGCGCATGGGTTAGCATGGTGTAGGTGGCGACCGCCAGTGCGCCAAATGCAATGGTGCGGTAGCGCAGCCCCACAGCGCCCAGCATGGTGAAAACAAAAGTGAGCCCCACCATGACCACGGTGAGCATAGGCCCGTTCCCCATAGCCCATTGCACGGAGAGCGAGGAAAGCGAGAACGCCAGCGCGGTGTAGAAAATGTTTTTCAGCCGACCTGTCAGGCCGTTATCCAAATCGACCAGACCGCCAGCGACGATGCCGAGAACAAACGGCATCGTCAAGTGTGGCGCTTGGGCGTACCACAGCAGCGATGCGGCTGCAAAAACGCTGCAAAAAATGGGCAAGGTGGCGATGACTTTGGGGTCAATGGCAGGGGTTCTCATGGTGCGCGCTTAGCGAGTCGCAAGCGTTTATCAGGGAGTGGGAAAATGAAAACCCTCCGATGGCAGGCTCGTCATGCCATCGGAGGGTTTGCGTGATCTTTTTGAATGGATCAATTATTGATTCTTGCTGCGTAGCGTGCGAATCAAACCATCCAGGCCGCCGCTGCTGATTTCCTGCTGAAACTGGCTGCGGTAGGAATCGACGATCCATGCGCCCATGACGTTGACGTTGTAAATCTTCCAGCCATAGCCTTGGCCGGGGGTTTTTTTCAGCCGGTAATCCAACTGGATGGGCTGATCGCCGCCACGCACTTCAGAGCGCACCAGCACGTCGTTCGCATCGGCCTGGGCGCGCATGGGCAGCAGCGCCACCTGGAGCTGGCCCACTTGATCCAGCGAACCGGCATAGGTGCGGATGAGCATGGCCTTGAACTCCGCCACGATTTCCTGGCGCTGCTGTGGTGTTGCGTTGCGCCAGGCCGGGCCAACGGCCGCTGCCGTCATGCGCTGAAAGTCCAAATGCGGCATGACGACGCGATCAACCGCCTCGGAGGCGGCGGCAATGTTGCCGGATTTGACGGCTTGGTTGTTGTGAATTTCCTTCAGCACCTCGGAGGTGACTTTTTCAACCATGGCATCGGGCGCCAGGTCGGCGGCCTGGGCGTGCGATGCACCCATTAAGGCGGTTGCGGTCAAGGCTGCGCTTGCCAGCCAAAGTTTGAAAGTGCGGATCATGGTTGCATTCCTCCCATCTCGGTTGTGAATCAGGTTGTGGGCGTGCTGCCCGGAAAGTGTCAGTCTGTGCCAGTGTCTCATGCATCCATGCAAGCCAGTTTTGCACCTGCTATCGTGAAATTGCGATTTTTTCATTCAAAGGAAAATTCTTGAATTGGCCCTTTAATACCATCATGCCGAAACAAGGTGATTTCCACCCAGAAAATTTCCTATTGATTTGTAATTTTTGGGTCCTGCGTAGATGCTGGCAGGGCATCTTCCTCCTCATCGGGCAGGCGGCCGCTGTTCTCGTCGTCGTCCAGGCGGCCATCGCTGTTTTGCAGGCCCAGCGCGCGCTCGCGTTGCGCCAGGTAAATATCGCGCAGCATGATGTAGCGGTCCAGCGCAGCCTGATCCAGCGTATCGCCCGCACGCAGCAAATTGGCGCGGGTGTTGACGATCTCCACGCCTCGCAGCGCATAGCCGTGGGATGCTGGCTCCAGGTACGTCAATGGGTGCGAGAAATAATCCACCGGCAATCCAGCGGTATCGCGCACGCTGGATGGCCCCAGCAGTGGCAGCACCAGATACGGGCCAGAGGCCATGCCCCAATGGCCCAAGGTCAAGCCAAAGTCATTCTTGTAGCGCTGCAAGCGCATTTCGCTCGCCACATCCAGCACGCCCCCCAAGCCAAAGGTGGAATTGACCAGCACGCGGAACAAGCTGCTCATGGCCGCTTCGCCCTTGAGTTGCAGCACGTTATTGGCAAATGAGCGCACATCGCCGAGATTGCCAAAGAAATTGCCCACGCCCGTGCGCACCGACGAGGGCACGATGGCTTGGTAGCCGCTGGCAACGGGTTTGAGAACGGCGCGATCCAGCCCGTCGTTGAAGCGGTACATGCTGCGGTTAAAGGACTCGTAAGGATCACGCGGATCCTGGCCCTGCCCGCCGGTGGTGGAGCAGGCGGCCAGCATGCAAGCCAAGGCGGCGGCCAGCAGGGGGCGGTGGAGTGGGGGCTTGGTCATTGTGGTTGTGGGGCGAATGGAAAAAGAAGCCGCGCTTTAACGGGGTAATTTGAAATTGATGGGGAAGATGTACCAATCGTCCACCAACAGCCCGTTACGCCTGGAAGGGGTGAAGCGGCCGTTGTGCAAAATACCTTCAATAGCGGCGTTGTCCAGGCGACTAAATCCGCTGGATTGGACAATGGCTGCCTCTTTGGCCCGGCCATTGATGCCGATGAGCGCACGCACACGCACGGTGCCTTCTTCGCGCTGACGGAGGCTTTCCGCGGGGTAGGTGATGCCTGCATTGATAATGGCAGCCACTTGATTTTGTTTTTGCGGCTTCAGAAGCGCCGCTGGCTTTGTGGTGTCGGCTTGCGGAGCAACGGGGGACGGCGAAGGCGCAGCAGGAGCTGGGGCGGGAGGTTGCGCTGCTGAGCTTGGGGCGGGCGTTGCAGGCTCGGCAGCCTTGTTGAACATAAAGGCGGAGATCAAGTTCTCCAGCACGATGGCCGATTGCGTGGCTGTAATCGTGTCGCCATCCTGGAGGTTTTCATCCTCGTAGCCAGGTTCCAGGCCGATATATTGATCGCCCAACAGGCCGCTGGTGAGGATTTTCAGTGCACTGTCGCGTGAGAAGCGGTATTGCTTGTCCAGCTCCAGCACCACCTTGGCGCGGTACAAGGCGTCGTCATACGTGATGGTGGCCACGCGCCCAACAACCACGCCGCTGCTGCGCACGGCGGCGCGGGGCTTAAGGCCGCCGATGTTGTCGAAGTGCGCGGAGACGGTGTAGTTCTGTGTGCGCCAGTTCAGTTGCAGCAAATTGGCTGCTTGCAGGGCCAGAAAGATCAAGGCCGCTGCGCCTATCAGTACGAACAGGCCCACCCAGAAATCGGTTTTGGAGCGTTGCATGAAGGGAAATCCTCTGGTTTTTCAAAATGGACGGCAGCCTGCTATCGTAATCATCGCTATCAAACGGTGAACATCACAGCGGTGAGCAGGAAGTCCAGCGCCAGCACGCTCAGCGATGCCATCACTACGGTGCGCGTGGTCGCTTGGGCGACGCCTTCGGGGGTGGGGCGCGCCACATAGCCTTGCAGCAAGGCGATGAACGTCACGGCAACGCCAAACACCAGGCTTTTTATTAGCCCATTGCCCAAATCGGCCCATACATCCACGCCGCTTTGCATCTGGCTCCAGAATGCGCCAGAGTCCACTCCCAGCATGACCACGCCCACCAGCCAGCCGCCAACTACGCCTACGGCGTTGAACACAGTGGCCAGCAAGGGCATGGCCAGCACGCCCGCCCAAAATCGTGGCGCCAGAATGCGCTGGATCGGATCCACCGCCATCATCTCCATGGCGCTGAGTTGCTCGCCTGCGCGCATCAGGCCAATTTCCGCTGTCAGCGAGGTGCCAGCGCGTCCGGCAAACAGCAGCGCCGCGACGACCGGCCCCAGCTCGCGGATCAAGCTCAGCGTCACCATCACCCCCAGCATTTGCGCGGAGCCAAAGCGCTGCAAGATGTAATAACCCTGCAAACTCAGCACAAAGCCCACGAACAGGCCCGAGACGGCAATGATGCTCAGCGAACGATTGCCCAGGAAAAACACCTGGTCGCGTACCAGTCCGAAGCGCCGCAGCGCCAGCAGTCCGGGCAGCCAAAGCCGCACGAACAGGCGCGTGGCATAGCCCCAATTGGCGAGCAGACGCCGGGTTTGAAAGCCCAGTTCCGTGGGATGAAGCCATTTCAATTTCATTTTGTGCCCCTTTCTTCGGGAGAAGCGGGCGGGGCCAGGCCGAAATCAGTATCCAGCGGTGCACCAGGGTAATGAAAACGCACTGGCCCATCGAACGCGCCTTGCACGAATTGCTGCACCAGTGGATCCTGGCTTTGGCGGATCGTCTCTGGCGAGCCTTGCACCGCAATCGCCCCATTAGCGAGCACGATGATGTGATCGGCAATTTGGAAGGTTTCCTCCAAATCGTGCGAAACCAGCACACTGGTTGTGCCCAATGCGTCATTGAGACGCCGGATCAGCCGTGCCGTCGTCCCCAGGGCAATAGGATCCAGCCCTGCAAACGGTTCGTCGTAGAGAATGAGTTCGGGATCCAGTGCAATCGCCCGCGCCAGTGCCACGCGCCGTGCCATGCCGCCGGAAATCTCGCTGGGCATCAAATCGCGTGCGCCACGCAGGCCGACGGCGTTGAGCTTCATCAGCACCACATCGCGCAACACCTCATCGGGCAGGCGCGCATGCTCGCGCAAGGGGAATGCGACGTTCTCGAAAACCGTCATATCGGTAAACAAAGCGCCGAACTGAAACAACATGCCCATGCGCCGACGCAAGGCATATAGCCCCTCTTGGTTTTGTCGGCCTACGTCCACCCCATCAAAAAAAACCGTGCCTGCTGGCGGCATGTTCTGGCCACTGATGAGGCGCAGCAAGGTTGTCTTGCCTCCGCCGGATGCGCCCATGATGGCCGTAACCTGCCCGCGCGGCACCTGCAAGCTGACATCGTCAAGGATCAGACGCTCGCCATAACCAAAACTCAGTCGCTGGATATCGACCAACGGTTTGCTCAAGGCAGTCGGGGAGGTTTCCACAGTCATAAAGGGGGGGCACAAACGCGCGTTTGTAACGCCCTTTCCGGGCCTGAGTAGCACGGCAAAAGCAACAATGTGCAAAAGGGTGTTTGAGATGGCTCGCAGGCCGCTGCATCCCGTGCTATGGGGCAGCGTTGAAAAGCGGCGCAGCAGAGTCGGCCATTCTACAAAAAGGCTCCCCAGGCTTGATGTGGCGCTGGCTTCAAGCGCAAGGGCAATGTGAGCAAGCTTGGTTGATGCGACATCTCGTACAAAAGTCAACTTGTGCGAGGTATTTCGCAGTAGTGTTGTGCGTGCTTTGCAGTGGTTCCCAATGACGGATTTTGTTACATTCCTTGGTTCAGTCTTCTGCAACCCACTTGGAGTGATCCATGCACACCATTTTCCATCGAGCGTACGGCCGCGTGTCAACTTCTGTCCCATGGTGTTTCGGAGCGTTTGCTATTTTGGCGGCGATTGCTCCGGCGATCGTGCAAGCGGCGTGTACGGAGACCAGCGTAACCCTGACAGCATCGGCCGCTGATGTCTGCACGGCGACGCTGCCGGCGTACACGGCTGGGGGGCACGCCCTGTTCGCCAATGGCGCGGGCGCGGTCATCACCGTGCCCCACGATGTGACAGTGAATGCGGCAGGAAACTTGGCGGGGGGTGGCTTGGGCACGGCGGTGGCGGCCAACGGCGGTGTGCTGAACTTTCAAGGGGTGCTGACGCTGACCCAGCGTGGCCGCCATAACAGCTATGGCTTGGCTGCGCCGGACGTGGCCAGCGGTGGCGCGGGACGCATCCATGCCCAGGACGTCAACATTGTCATGGGGCACTCGGGTCTTTACCGCCGCGCCGTTATGGCACTGGGCACGGAAGGCGAAGTCCATATCGCGGGCAAAGCGACGATCACCGCGACAGGCAATGGAGAACACAGGGGTCTGAGCGCCGAGGATGGGGGCGTGATTACCTATGGGGAAGCGGATATTGATTTCACGAATTACGACGGCTCGGTCGCTTTGCGCGTGATTGTGCGCGATCCTGGGTTGCCTGCCACTGCCAGCTCCACATTGACCGCCAATGGCCCCAGCACAATGAAGGTCAGTGGCGCTCGTTCCTCGGTGGCGTTCCTGTCGCGTGCCGAAGTGAAGCTGCAAGCTATTGGTGTGACGGCGGCGGCTGGCGCCCGGGGTGTGGAGTTTTCAGGCCCGGCCAGCTTTTCTGCCGAGGGCGGAAAGATCCGCGTGGCTGGCGGCGGAAGCGCCTTTTCCTACGCGGCGGCAGCGGGCGCTTCGTCGGCGGTGCTCACGGACGTTGACGTCCAGGCGGATGCCGGCAGTGCCTTGTGGAATAGCGCCGCGACAGACGTTGTCACCTTCAAGGGCGTTGGCGGAAGCTATACCGGCCGCAGCACGCTGGCGCCGGGCGCAGTGCTCAACGTTGGGCTGGAAAACGGCGCCCGCTGGGCGATGACGGCGGACTCCCAAATGAGCCGCCTGGATTTGAGCGGCAGCGCACGGCTGGAGCTCACGGACTCGCGCACGCTGACGGCCAAGGTCCACAACACCGCAGGCGTGGTGAGCTTGCAAGACGGCGACGCGAATGACACCTTGACGGTTGGGGGCGACTACGCAGGCGGTGGCTCGCTGGCGCTGGATACGGCGCTGGGGGCGGGGCTTGGCGGGGCCGATGTGCTGCGCGTCACGGGCGACGTTACTGGCGCGGTGACCCGGATCAAGATGCACTTGACCGGCGCCGCCGCAGGGGCGGCCACGGCGGGCAATGGCATTCTGGTCGTGCAGGTGGCGGGAGCCTCGCCTGCCGGCGCTTTTGTGCTGGACGGCCCGGTATGGCATGGCGGCTATTTGTATGAGCTCAGGCAAATCGGCAACGATTGGTTCCTGCAATCGCGCGCCGCGCCCGCGCCCGTTTCCGGGGGCGCGCCCACTCCCGTTCCCGCGTTGCATGGCGCGGGCTTGACCATGCTGACGGCGCTGCTGGCCTTGGGCTGGCGCCGGCAGCGCGGGGGAGCGCGTAAGTATTGAGAAAGAAAGAGCTGCAAGCGCCTGCTCAAACCAGCTTGCAATTCGTTTATTCTGCCTTCTTGGCATTGATTCTTGAAAGATTTTGAGCTCCGCTCTTGGAGCGCGTTACAAGTGCTTTTCGACATGGGTACGGGGTTGACACGCTCTGATAGAGCGAAGCATTGCCAATGCCCCGCTTGCCGACAGCTTCATCTTCGGGGCGCTCCATCCCCGCCCCCCAACCCATGGAGCAACGCGTGGACTGCTAAGTGTTGGCTCAATATTGCTCAGTCGCCGATCTGACTGCTGATCTCCAGCGGTCAGGTTGATCTGTGCCTGGCACATCAGTTGTCACGCTCGAACCATCGCGTTTATCGCGTGCTGCTTCATGGGGTGTCTGTGGGGTGGCTGTTCGGCGTTCGGGCATTTGGCTGGTTTGCTTCAGGCCGATGTTGCTACCATCGAACGCTCCCGACATGAGGCACGGCAGCCGTGCCAACCTTCTTTTTCAACACCCATCCAGGAAAGGAATCCGCTTTTGAGTGAATCGAGCAAACCACATGTGACAGGCAGTCCCATCAACCCGGCCGTGTTCTACAGCGCCTCGGCGGTGATTGTTTCCATTCTTCTTTTCGCTGTGCTTGCGCCCCAGCGCGCCGATGCTGTCTTTAAAGCCTTGCAGGCGGCTATCGTGGCCAATGGCAGTTGGTATTACGTGCTGACGGTGGCGATTATTTTGATTACCACGATTTACCTGGGCGCTTCCCGCTACGGCAGCATTCGCCTGGGGCCGGATCACGCCAAGCCCGATTACAGCAATGTGTCGTGGTTTGCCATGCTGTTTTCGGCGGGCATGGGCATTGGCCTGATGTTTTTCGGCGTGGCGGAGCCGGTGATGCATTTTCTGGCGCCGCCGGTGGCCGAGGGCGGCACGGTGCAGGCCGCGCGCGAGGCGATGCGGCTGACGTTTTTCCATTGGGGCATTCACGCCTGGGCGATTTACGCCATCGTGGCGCTGATCCTGGCGTTTTTCAGCTACCGCCACAACTTGCCGCTGACGCTGCGCTCGGCGCTGTACCCGCTGATTGGCGACAAGATCAATGGCCCGCTGGGGCATGCGGTGGATGTGTTTGCGGTGGTGGGTACGCTGTTTGGCGTGGCGACGTCGCTGGGCTATGGGGTGTTGCAGGTCAATGCCGGTTTGAACCACCTGTTCCCGAGCATTCCGGTCTCTGTGACGACGCAGATTGTGCTGATTGTGTGCATCACGGCGCTGGCGACGGCTTCGGTGGCTTCGGGGCTGGATCGGGGGGTGAAGTTTCTCTCCGAGCTGAATCTGGGCCTGGCGGCATTGCTGCTGCTGTTTGTGCTGCTGGCCGGCTCGACGGTGGCGCTGCTGCAAGCGCTGGTGCAGAACACGGGGCACTATGCGTCCAACATCGTGAACATGACGTTCAACCTGTTTGCTTACCAGAAGACGGACTGGATTGGCGGCTGGACGATTCTTTACTGGGGCTGGTGGCTGAGCTGGGCGCCGTTTGTGGGTTTGTTCATTGCGCGGGTGTCGCGCGGGCGCACGATTCGGCAGTTCGTCGTGGGCGTGCTGCTGGTGCCCACGGGCTTTACGTTCATGTGGATGACGTTTTTCGGCAATTCCGCGATCGACATGATTTTGAACCAGGGCTACAAGGAGTTGGGCGAGGTCGTCTCACAGGATGTGGCCTTGGCGTTGTTTTCGTTCCTGGAGCATTTGCCGCTGTCCACGCTGTCGGCGTATGTGGCGCTGTTCATGGTGGTGGTGTTTTTTGTGACTTCGGCGGATTCGGGCGCGCTGGTGATGGATATGTTGTGCGCGCATGGCAAGACCAGCTCCCGCCTGGGCTATCGCATTTACTGGGCGGTAGGCTCTGGCGCGGTGGCAGTGGCGCTGTTGCTGGCGGGCGGTTTGAGCGCGTTGCAAACGATGGCGATTGCCAGCGCCTTGCCGTTTGTGACGGTGTTGATGGTGGCGGTATATGGCCTGTTCAAAGCATTGCGCGTGGATATGCAAAAGCAGTTGGTGCAGCAGCTCTCGGCCCCGGTGGCGGCGCCGATGCTGCGCGCCACTGGGGCGTGGCGCGAGCGTTTGCAGGTGATCATGAGTTTTCCTGACCGCCCGAGCGTGGACCGATTTATCGACACGACGGTGGCGCAGGCGTGCGCGGAGGTGGCCGAGGAGCTCAATAGCCTGGGCGTGCAAGCGCGAGTCAGCCAGAGCGCCCCGGGCCAGGTGGCTTTGACGACCAACCATGAGGATGAGATCGACTTCACTTACCGCGTGGTGGCCGCTGCCCATGCGCAGCCTGCGTTTGTGCAAGGCGATAGTGCCGCAATGCCAGCGCCCGCCGGTGCGCCGGTGGCGCAGCAACCCTCTCAGGAGCCATCCCAGTACTACCGCGCCGAAGTGCATTTGGGCCAGGGCGGGCAGGATTACGACATCATGGGCTGGAGCAAGGAGGGGGTGATTAACGACATCATCGACCAGTACCAAAAGCACATGCACTTGCTGCATAGCTTGCGGTGATGGGGCGCGCACGCTGCGCCCCCCATCACCCCACCCCTCTCCCGCAAGCGGGAGAGGGAGCGCGCCCGGTGCGGTGGAGAGGGTTTAGCGCCCCTCAGGCAGCAAGGCTTTAATGTGGCGTGGAACCCGGCGGGACTTTCTCAGCCCATCCACGATGCGCTCGAGCATTTGCGGGGTGAAGGGCGCTTTTTCTTGCCAAACACCGCGCTTCAGCATTTTTTGCACGTGCGCTACGCTTTCGATACGAGGATCGCGGTAATAAACGTAGCTTTCGTGCCTGATGAATTCGTGATCTCCCGGAAGCAAAATGCAAGCATCATCATGGTTCAGGCCGGGGCGCACACTGCAAATGCTCAGCAGTAATACCTGCTGCTGTGCACCATAGCCAGAGAAGGCGCATGGACCAAGTGCGACGGTGAATAGATGGTGTTTGGCATCCGGTCCGGAAGGAACCAGAAAACACTCACCGGGTTGCCCGGATCACGCCATTATTGAAATGCTTTTCCCAGCCGTTCGCGCTCACGCAGGTGCTCGATCAACTCCTGCGCGCTCTCGGCGCTGTATCCAAGGTGTTTGAGCAGGCGAGACATGGGGATGGGCCTGCTGGAGCCGCCCGGATCTTCCCACTCGGGGCAGCCTCCCTGGTGGGTAAAGTCACGCAAACGCCATTTATCCATATGGCCGTACTGTTGCCAGATGGAAGTGAGTACCTCCAGGTCGGTTTCACTCAGCTCCAGCAAATCTTGCTCTGGCGTACGGATCATGCTGGGATCGGCCAACGCCAGATCATGCCCCTCCCGGTCTGCCACCCAGGTGTCCCAGCCGCCTGGCATGCATGGTTCGCCTTGCATCAAGCCGTAGGTAATCGACAGGACAGGCCCGTGCGGCATGGAAACCAGTTTGTCTCCGATGATCGGATCGCCATAGAGCCGCAGGGATTCCCGTTCAGCCAAATACATCAGCTTCATGAGTTTGATAAGCGGCAAACGCCCGCCTGCGTGATGCAGGAAAAAAGCGGCGACTTGCGCTGCGCGCCGTTCGCTGAATAGTGCGGGGAGAGCCATGCTGGCGATTCTAGAGCGTGTTATGCATTGCCGCGCCGTGTTGTGTGTTTGTGGCCGGGGTTGCCCACGATCTTGACCAGAAACGCTCGCCTGCCTGAGCACTGGATGTGTGCGATGCCTATTTTTACAAATCAAAAGAAATAAAATAACCTTGTTTTGGCAACAATGGTATATAGTGAATTATCTTTTGATTTGAAATTGTAGATTCAGGCGTAAGCGGACAGGGCGGGTAAATCCAGCACGTGCAGGCCGCCGTATTCGAGGCGGATCAGCCCCTGCGCTTCCAGCCGCACGAGGGCGACGTTGACGCGCTGGCGCGAAAGGCCGATGAGGTAGGCCAGCTCTTGCTGCGTGATGCGCAGGGTGTTGTCGGCATTGGGCGCCAGCACCGGGTTGAGCAAGGCGGCCAGCGAGCGGGCCACGCGCGAATCGGGGTTGGTGGTGCGATCGGTTTCACGGCCGATGATGAACTGCCCCACGCGCTCGTTGAGCTGGTACATGATGACGCGGTTGAACTCGATGGAGCGGTCGAGCAGCTCATGAAAGGCCGCCAGCGGCAGCGCGGCGATGGTGCTTTTGCGCAGCGCCTGGATGTCGTAGCGGTAGCGCTCGCGCTTGAGGGCCGTGCCTTCGCCAAACCAACTGCCTGGCGGCAAGCCCGCGTAGCTGATGGTGCTGCCGTCGGCGCGGTTGTTGCTCATTTTCAAAAGCCCGTCGATCAGCCCCAGCCAATAGCGCACCGGCTTGCCTGCGGTGCAGATGAAGTCGCCCTTGAAGATTTCGCCTACCGCCAGCGCCTGTTCGGCAAAGCGCCGGTCGGCGGGTTTGAGCTGGTGCAGCCAGGCGATCGATTGCAGCTCTTGATCGGTGGGTGCGCGGCGCGTTTTGAGGACGGCAGGCAGCGCTCTTTCAAGGGGCTTCATGGGGTGATGGGGAGGGTAATGGCGATAGTAAAAGACACGGGCCCAGCATACCCCGTCTCTATCGGCGTGGGAATAGGGTATGCCTGCGCATGCGGGCCCCTGGCGCTAAGGCAGAATCGCCCTTGGTTGCTGCGGAATGAGAGCGTGTTCGAAATTTTGAACACGCTCTCGGCGTGCGGCATGCCCTTGTTTTGATCTGGAGGGGCGCGCCAAGCGGCGCGCAGGTTTTGCGATGGAGACAATTTTTCGCCAGCCGCAGGCGGCGGCTACGCCTGCGCCGATCGCCCGGGCGCAGGCTGAGCCAAGCCGCCCAGACGGGGTGATGCAGGCTTTGCAGGAGTGGTGGTGGCTGTGGTGGAACAACCTCTACCTGGGCAGCGCCGCCTTGGTGCTGCTGTGCTATCCCAGCAGCCATCGGTTGCGCATGTGGCTGGTGGTGTGTTGCCAGGTGTACGCGCGCTTGCGTTGGTCTTTGCTGGTTTATGTGCTGATGACCGCCGCCGTGGGGATGGTGAGCACGCAAATTGTGCGCAATGCCCTGTTTGGTTTTGGCCTGTTGCAATTGACGCCCAATTTGCTGCTGCGCGTGCTGCTGGTGGAGCTGGTGCCGCTGGCGGCGGCGCTGGTGGTGGCCATCAAGTTGAGTATTCCGCTGGGGGTGGAGTTGGCCGGGCTGCGCCGCCGCCGCCATTTGCAGCGCCTGGAGGATGCGGGGCTGGATGCCATGCGCGCCGAATTTCTGCCACGTTTGCTGATGGGGGTGTACGCCGCCGTGGCGCTGGCGGCCTTTGGCAGCGCGGTGGCGATGGTGACGATTTATCTGGGGCTGTACGGCTATACCACGGCGGGCCTGGAGGCATTCACGCACATCTTCGGGCGCACGATGACGCCGCTTTTCACTGCCATCTTCGTCGCCAAGGTGCTGGCCTTTGGTTATATCGCTGGCTTGATTCCGCTGACAGTGGCGTTTATCGATCCGCGCTATGGCCTGCGGCGTGATTCGGAGTTGAGCACGCTGGCGCGCGTGCTGGCCCTGCTGATCCTGGTCGAGGTGTTATCCTTGATCGCCAATTACTATTGATTGCAACCGGGGCGTGTCATGGGCTGCAAGGTTCATGACACGCGCGACCCCTCGCCTGCGCGCCCAGGCGTTTTTTTCTGCCCGAGTCCATGAGCCAAGAGCCTTCTCCTTCAGCGCCTGCCGCTGCGGCCAGTGCGCCAGCGGTTTCTTCGCTGGGGCTGGCGCCGCTCAAGCCCATTCGCCATTTGTATTTCAAGGCAGTGTTGTTGATGGCGCTGACGCTGGTGCTCAGCGGTGCGGCTTTGGGTTATTTGTTCTACGCGCGTGGTGCGTTCGAGGAAAAGCAAACGCTGATTTTGACCACCGACGATTCCGAGGGCGTGACCGTCGGCATGGATTTGACTTTCTCGGGCTTTCCCATTGGCAGCGTGCGCAAGATTGAGCTGGCCGACGATGGCAGTGTGCGCATTCTGATCGACGTGCCCGTGCGCAACGCCCACCGCCTGCGCGAATCGAGCATTTTCACCATGGTGCGCAATATTCTGGGCGCCACCACGCTGAAGGCCTACACCAGCGATTGGGAGGATGCGCCCCTGCCCGACAACGCCGTGCGCACCGTGCTGTATGGCGATGCGTCGGCGGAAATTCCGCAGCTCATGGCCTCCACGCGCAATCTCATCAACAACCTTACCGGCCTGACGGCCACCGATTCGCACCTGGCACAAAGCCTGGAGCGCGTCAGTGCGCTGGGCCAGGATTTGGCGCGCTCCGTGGGCGATGGCGGCATGCTCAAAGTCCTGCTCGGCCAGGGCGAGGATTTGCAGGCCCTGCAACGCGCGCTGGTGCAGGTCAACACCCTGTTGGCCTCCGTCAACCGCGTGGTGGGGCGCGCCGATGCTCAGGTCTTTGGCCCCAAAGGGCTGATGCGCGATGCGCAGAGCGCAACCCGGCAACTGGCCCGCTTGCTGGAGGAAACCCGCGCGAGCCTGAAGCAAGTCGATGCCATCCTGGCCGATGCCAAAACCATTTCCGGCCAGGTCAGCGAATCCAGCGCCGATTTGGCCAGCCTGCGCGCCTCGGTGGAAAGCAACCTGCGCCAAATCGATGCGCTCATGGGCCAATTGCAAAACACCTGGCCCTTTGCCAAAGAGCATCAACTGACCTTGCCGTAAGCCTGTGCAGGCAGTGCAACCCGGCGGCCATGGCTTTTTTCACAACACCACTTATGTTTGGCAAGCGACTTTTGATCTGTCCCCGGCCGCTATGGGCTGCAATGGCCGGGGTGTTGGCGGTCTCGCTGGCCGCATGCAGCAGCGCCCCGCCTGCCAAGCCCTGGCAGGTGCGCTCGCTGGCCGCATCGGAATTGGCCGAGGCCGCCTGGCTCGACGGCGCAGAGCGCGTGGCTGCGCACGAGTGGGACAAGGCCCGCCAGCAGATTGCCCGCACCGGCCAGCCGCAGGCCCTGGCCCAGTTGGAGCTGCGCCGCTGCGCGGTGCTGGCGGCCAGCCTGGATTGGCAGCCTTGCGCCGCCTTTGGGCCGCTGGCCCCTGCCAGCGGTGAGGCCGCACGCGCCTACGCAGCCTATTTGCAAGGCCAACACCTGGGCAGCGCCCAGCGCGGCCTGCTGCCACCCGCCCAGCAAGGCCCGGCTGCGCTGGATGCGGTGGATGCGCGCGCTGTCGCTACGCTGCAAGCCGTGCCAGAGCCGCTTTCGCGCCTGCTGGCCATCGCCTTGCTGGCCCGCCGATCGGGCCAGATGCCGCCCGAGCTGATGCAATTGGCGATCGACACCGCCTCCGAGCAAGGCTGGCGCAGGCCCTTGCTGGCCTGGCTGCTGCGCCAGCAAAGCCATGCCCAAACGCATGGCTTGGCGGATTTGCTGGAGCAAACCCGGCTGCGCCTGGCCATCGTGCAGGGTGAGTTGGGGCAGGCAGATGCGGCGCCCAAAGCCGCGAATGCGCCCAAAGCCCCGTGAGAGTTTGTTCAAAAGCGGCGCTGCTGCGCAGCGCGGCGATTTTTATCGATCAATAGGAAAAGAATTCAGCTTGTTTCGGCAGATTGGTCAATGATCGACGTTTCTTTTGTTGTGCAACAAGAAATACAAATCAAGAGAAAACGTCTGCCTTGATGCGCACGCCGTAAAGAGGGTGTTTTTTTGCCTAATGATTGGTGGTTTGTGCCAGGGCGGTCAGAAGATTGCATGCCAGCCTGCCGGGTGTTGGCGGGCAAAGCGGCGGTAGTCGCGCATGGAAAAAGGGCGGCTTTGTGCGCTGGCGCTCACCCTTCGCGCCGGATGGGGTTGGCGGCGAGCAGTTTTTTCACCTCGCTGGAGTGGGCCAGCAAGCCTTGGCGGGCGTAGGCGTGGTATTGCTCGTCGATGGCGTCCAGACGGTACAGGTAGTTGACCATCAGGCCCAGCGATTGGCGCAGGCCCTTGGCGGAGCTGTCGCCCATCCAGTTGATTTGTTGCAGGCTGGCGCCGTTGCCGAAGTGAAAGCGGGCTACGGCGTCCAGCGGCTCTTGCTTGCGTTTTTGCATCAGCAGGTAGTGGGCGCATTCACCCATGAGCCATTGTTTGAGTGCGGCTTCTTCTTCGCGTGGGTGGGCGCTGGCCTCGCCGCTGGCGAGCAGGGTTTGCAGGAGCTCGTATGAGGTGTTGGCTGTGGGTGACGGGGTGGCGTTATTTGTGGGGGCGTGGGTAGGGGAGTCGGTAGGGGCGTCGGTGGCCTGATCGGCCAGCGCGCGCTGTGCGATGGCGGGCAGTTGCTGCACGTAGGCGGCATCGGCCAGTTGCGTGCGCAGCCATTGCCCGAAGCCGGGCACGGGCGAGAGCGTGGCAAAGGTTTGCAGCTTGGGGAATTCGTGCGTGAGTTGCTCGACGACGCGCTTGATGAGGAATTCGCCCATGCTCACCCCGCGCAGGCCGGGCTGGGCGTTGGAGATGGAATAAAAAATGGCGGTGGTGGCCTGGGCGGGGTCGTTGGTGGGTTGGGCTTCGTCCAGCAGCGCCTGCACGCTGGAGGCCAGCGATTGCACCAAGGCGACTTCGACGAAGATCAGTGGCTCCTCGGGCATGCGGCCGTGGAAGAAGGCGTAGCAGCGGCGGTCGGAGTCGAGGCGGTTGCGCAGGTCGTCCCACGATTTGATTTCGTGCACGGCTTCGTAGCGGATGACTTTTTCCAGCAGCGAGGCGGGCGAGCTCCAGCCGATGCGTTGCAGCTCCAGAAAGCCGGCGTCAAACCACAGCGTCAGCAGGCGCAGCAAATCGCTCTCCAGCGGTTGCAGGGCTTGCTGGTGTTCGCGCAAGCCCAGCAGCTCGGCGCGCATGCGCACCAGCGCCTCAATGCCTGCGGGCAGCAAGTTGAACTGGCGCAGGATGTGCATGCGGGGCGATTCCAGCGTTTGCGCCAGCCGCGTTTGCGCGTGCAGCTTGTCGGCGGCGTTGCCGCTGCGGGCGGCTTGCTGCCAGTGGGCGATGGCGACTTCCAGCGCGGCTTCGTCGATGTGAAAGCCTTGGGCCAGGCGCAGCATGAAGGCCAGGCGGTCCTGGGCGTTGGCTTTCTGGTAGGCATCGAGCAGGCGGCGCGCGCGGGCGCGCACGCGGGTGTCGCTATCGGCGCGGGAGGTGGCTTCTTGCAGCAGGGCGTCGATTTTTTGCCATTGGCGCTTGTCCAGCGGCTCGGCGCTGGCGTTGGCGCTGGCGGCATCGGCCGTGCCAACCAGGCGTCGCCACAGCCGCATGATGCCCATGCGCGAGGCGATGGAGGGTTCGGTTGAGGGGGTGGGGGTGCTCATATCGGTCGCGGGCCAGAAAACAGGGGTGGGGGCATGATAATCTCGCCCATTGTTCAATCGGCTTCAACCGGCGGCCTGGCGCGTCGGGATCAACCTGCAAAAAGAGGTGTCGCAATGCTCTCACGAATGACTTTGATTGTTCTCGTCGCGCTGGCCATTGGCAGCATCTACTTCTTCAACTGGGAGGCGATGAACACCGTCAGCACCATCTCCATCGGCTTTACCACCATGCAGGCGCCGATGGGCATTTTGCTGCTGGCGCTGTTCGGGGTGCTGTGCGTGCTGTTTCTGGCGTACATCCTGTGGCTGCACAGCACGGTGATTGTGGATTACCACCGCCACACCAAAGAGCTCAAGCACCAGCGCGAGCTGGCCGACAAGGAGGAGGCTTCGCGCTTTAACGAGCTGCGCGAGTTCCTCGTCAAGCAGCACACGGAGGGGCAGCAGGCGCTGCTGCGCCAGATGGAGGAGCTGGAAGACCATATCTACCGCCGTGTGGACGATTCCGACAATTCCACCGCCGCGTATATCGGCCAGATTGAGGATCAGTTGCGCCAAACGGGCACGACGCCGCAGTTGGGCTTGAGCGCGCCGTCGCCGGAGCCGGATCGGGCTTGAGCGGCAGGCATCGGCCCCGGCCCGCATAGGGGCACAACAAAAAAGGCGCTTTGGTGGCGCCTTTTTATTTTTTAATTCAAAGTAAAAACAATTTGTTTGCAGTCATGCCGAAACAGGCATGATTTTTTGCTTTTTGAATGGTAATTTTCTCAATCGCGCGTGACGCGCAGCACTTCCTCGAAGCTGGTGATGCCCGCTTGCACCAGGCGTTGGCCGTCCTCGCGCATCAGTTGCATGCCGTGGGCCAGGGCGTGCTCGCGGATGGCCGCTTCGGCCTGCTGGCCGTGGATCAGGGCGCGGATGGCATCGTCCACCACCAGCAGCTCGAACAGGCCGGTGCGGCCGTGGTAGCCGTTTTGGTTGCAGTGCCCGCAGCCCTGGCCGCGGCAGTGCGTGCAGTATTTGCGCACCAGGCGCTGGGCCAGCACGCCCAGCAGCGAGGAGGAGAGCAAGAACGGCTCCACGCCCATGTCGATCAGGCGCGTGACGGCGCTGGCGGCGTCGTTGGTGTGCAGCGTGGCCAGCACCAGGTGGCCGGTCAGCGAGGCCTGGATGGCGATTTGCGCGGTTTCGAAGTCGCGGATCTCGCCGATCATGATGACGTCCGGGTCCTGGCGCAGGATGGCGCGCAGCGCGGTGGCGAAGGTGAGGTCGATCTTGCTGTTGACCTGGGTCTGGCCCACGCCGGGCAGCTCGTATTCGATGGGGTCTTCCACCGTCATGATGTTTTGCGCGCGCGCGTCCAGCCGGTGCAGCGCGGCGTAGAGCGTGGTGGTCTTGCCCGAGCCGGTGGGGCCGGTGACGAGCAAGATGCCGTGCGGCTGGTGGATCAGGCGCTCGAACTGCGCCAGGGTCTGGCCCTGCATGCCCACGGCCTCCAGGCTGAGGCGGCCTTCGCTTTTGTCCAGCAGGCGCAGCACGGCGCGCTCGCCATGCGCGCTGGGCAGGGTGGAGACGCGCACGTCAATGGCGCGCGTGCCCAGGCGCAGGGCGATGCGGCCGTCTTGCGGCAGGCGTTTTTCGGCGATGTCCAGATCGGCCATGATCTTCAGGCGCGAGATCAGCGCGCCGTGCAGCGCGCGGTTGGGCTGCACGATCTCGCGCAGGCTGCCATCGACGCGCAGCCGCACGCTGGAGTGGCGCTCATAAGGCTCGATGTGGATGTCGCTGGCGCCGTCACGCGCGGCCTGGGTCAGCAGGGCGTTGAGCATGCGGATGATGGGCGCGTCGTCGGCGGCTTCGAGCAGGTCTTCCACGGCGGGCAGCTCCTGCATCATGCGGGTCAGGTCGGCCACGCCTTCGACCTCGCTGACCACCAGCGCGGCGTCGGAATCGCCGCCGGAGTAGGCGGCGCTGATGCGCTGGGCCAGGGCGGCGGCGTCGAGCGGCTGGGGTTGGGCGGTGGGGTATTTGCGCAGCGCCTCGCCCAGTGCGCTGGAGTTGGGGCTGGGCGTGTGCCAGAGCACCAGCGCCGCGCCGTCGTCTTCGAGCAGCAGTTGCGAGGCGCGCGCAAAGGCGTAGGGCAGGGGGTAGTGCAAAGCGGCCATGGCGGAGGGTTGCAGGCGTCGATGGGTTTATTGCAAATCAAGGTAAATTTGATTCAATGTCTATATTGACCAAATATGGTATTTTATTTTCTTTTTGATTTGTAATAAAAAGGTGTTTCGTGCCGCTCAATCCACCCAGCCGTCGGATTCGCCGCTGCGCAGGTTGCGCACGTCGGGCTGCTGGCGTGGGTGGGGCGGCTCTGGCTCGTTGGTCAGTACGGAGAGCGGTGCGATGGTGCGCTTTTGGCGGGCCTGGGTTTCTTTTTCCGAGAGCGCGGGCGTGGCGGGTAGCGTGGGCAGGGCGGGCGCGCTGTTGATGCTGGGCATGAACAGGTGCTGCTGGGGCTGGGCGCGGTGCTGGCTGGCGCGCATCAGGTTGTAGCGTTCCAGCGCCAGGGCATCGCTGCCGCTGGCGTCGTAGAGCACGGTGGGGCGCAAAAACACCATCAGGTTGACCTTGCTGCGCGAGCGTTGCTCGCTGCGAAAAGCGTTGCCCACGACGGGGATGTCGCCCAGCAGGGGTACTTTTTGCTGCGAGGCCAGGTAGCGATCCTCCAGCAGGCCGCCCAGCACGATGATGCCGCCGTCTTCCACCAGGATGTTGGTTTCGATCAGGCGCTTGCTGGTGGTGGGGCCTTTGTCGGAGTTGCTCAGCAGGTCGGAGACTTCCTGCACCACGGCCAGCTTGACGGTGCCGTTTTCATTGATTTGCGGCTTCACGCGCAGGGAGATGCCCACGTCTTGGCGCTCAATGGTCTGGAACGGGTTGACGCTGCCGATGGCGTTGTTGTTGCTGGTGTACTGGCCGGTGACGAAGGGCACGTTTTTGCCGATGAGGATGCGCGCTTCTTCGTTGTCGAGCGTGAGGATGTTGGGCGTGGAGAGTACGTTCACGTCGGACATGCCTTCCAGAAAGCGCGCCAGCAGCCCCAGCACATAAGTGCCGCCGTAGTTGTGCGCCACGCCCAGGTTGATGCCCGAGCCGAGGTTGGAAAGCGCGCCCGCGGCGGCCTGGCGCGCGCTGGAGCTGGCGCGCGATGCGCCGCCCACGGCAGCGGCCAGGGCCAGATCGAGAATATTGGCGCCGCTGCCATTGCCGCGGAAATTGGTGCCCAGCGCGCCCACGTTGGCATCGCCCGCGCGGCCAATGCCGCCTTGCCATTGGATGCCGAATTCGGCGGCTTTTTCCGCGCTGACTTCCACCACCATGCTTTCGATCAGCACCTGGGCGCGGCGGCTGTCGAGCCGGTCGATCACCGCGCGCAGTTGGCGGTAGAGCGGATCGGGCGCGGTGATGATGAGCGCGTTGGTGCTGGGGTCGGCCTGGATCAGGCCGCCGGTGGAGGCGGCCTGGCGTTGCCCGAAATGCGCGCTGGCGCTTTCGCCCAGGCCCGCGCTGCTGGAAAGGCCCGCGCTGGCGCTGCCATTGGCCTTGGGCGCGCTGGGTGTACTGGGGGCGCTCGGCCCGCTGGCGTTATTGGCGCTGGCGTTAAGCTGCCCGGCGGCCAGGGCCGCGCGCAGGGTTTGGGCCATTTGCGTGGCGTCGGCGTTTTTCAGGAAGACGACGTGGATGTTGGCGTGCTCGGCCGAGCTGCCCGGGGCGGGGGGCTTGTCCAGCCGGGCCACCAGATTGCGCACCTGGGCGATGCGCGCGGCATTGGCGGCGCGCACGATGACGGCATTGCTGCGGGCATCGGCCAGGATGGTGGTGCGAAAGGCTTGCCCGGCTGCCGCTGCGCCTGGCGCGGCGTTGCCACCACCCGAGGCGATGGCGCCCGTTTCGCCCAACAAGCGGTTCAGCAGCGGCGCCATTTCGCTGGCGATGGCGTGTTGCAGGGGGATGACTTCGACGTCGCTGGCTTCGGCTACATCCAGCGCGGCGATGATTTTGGCGATGCGCGCGAGGTTGTCGGCATAGTCCGTAATCACCAGCGCGTTGGTGGCGGGGTTGACGTTGATGGTGTTGTTGGGGCTGATGAGCGGGCGCAGCGTGGGCACCAGGTTGGCCGCATTCTCGTAATGGAGGCGAAAGATTTGCGTGACGATTTGCCCGCCGCGCGGTGCGGTGGGGAAAGCGCCTTGCGAAACATGCACGCCGCCCGATTGAAGCTTGGCATCGGCCTCGGGCACGACTTTATATAGCCCGGCCGATTCGACCACCGTGAAGCCTTGCAGGCGCAGGGCGGCGAGGAATTGGTCAAAGGCTTGTCGCGCGGCAACGGGGCGCTCGGTCACCAGGTTCAGCGTGCCGCGCACGCGGGGATCGACAATGACATTGCGCCCGGTGATGGTGGCCATGGCGCGGGCGACGGCTTCGATGTCGGCGTTTTCAAAGTTCAGGGTGACTGGCTCGCCCGGGCGCACGCTCGCTTGTGCCCAGGCATGCGGGCCGGGCCATGCCGTCATCAGCAGCGCGGCGACCGCACTTGCGGCCAGCAGGCGCAAGGGAAGACGAACGGGCGCGCTGGCAGGGAAAGGGGCGGAGGGCAACATACGGTATTGGCTGCAATATCAGAAATTCAGAATGGCCCGCTCGCCATCGCGGCGGCCCAGCAGGCTGAGGAGGCTGGAGAGGGCGGGCAGATAGGCTGGCTCGGCGCTGGCGATGCCTGAAAAACGCATGCGCTGGCCTTGCCAGCGGCCTTGGCCGCTGAGCATGAGCGGGCCGCTGTCGGTGAGCAGTTGGGCTTCAGGGCGGCCCTGGCCCTCAGGCCCGCGGATGATAAGGCGGTAGCTGCCCATGGGGCGGATGGTGGTCAGGCGGGTGGAGGCGTTGCGCAGCGAGGCTTCAACCGCGCCGTGCATGCGCAGGCGGCCACCTTGCCATTGCAGGCGCCAGTCATCCCAATGCAAGCCCAGATGGCCGTCGAGTTGCAAGGTGTTCCAGGGCGCGCCCAGCCCTTGCAGCAGGCCGGCAGGCCATTGGCTTTGATGGGCGCTGAACTGCACATCGGCCGTTGGCCCGGCCTGCCAGCCCAGCCGCAATTGCGCATGCAAAGGCTGGCTGGCGCAGCAATCGGGCCGCAGTTGTACGGCGATGCCGCGCCAGTGGGGGCGCAAGCGCCAGTGCAGGCGGCCGGGTAAATCCATGCGATCGCGGCTGCCTGCACCGCCTGTGAGGGCCAGCATGGCCGAGCCGCGCCACACGGTGCCGCGTGCTGCGTGCAATTGGATGCGCCCATCGCTGGCCGCCGCCATGCCTGCGGCCAGCCAGTGCGCAGGGGCGAAGCAGATGGCGGCGAAGCCCATGCCCAGCAGACCGCCCAACAAGGCCCAGCGCCCCAGGCGGACGCGCTCAGGCGCGCGACGCGAGCGGGCGGGGGCGCGAGAGGGTGAGGGGCTAAGCGGCATGCAGCGTTGAATCGGGGGCAAAGAAAAGGTGGCAAGGGCTGGATAACGCCTTATTGGCCGCCTGCGGCGTTGGGCAGCGCCCAGACGACCTGGCCGCTCCAGGTCACGCCAGAGTTGGCGTCTGAGGCCGGGCGCGTGAGTTGCACTTGCAGGGGCTGGCTGCGGGTGCTTTCGCGTGTTTCGCGCAGCCATTGCGCCAGCGCAGCCGCTGGCGCGTTTTGAAAGCGCACGGTGAAGCGATCCCCGGCCAAGGCGGTCTGCACCTGTTGCCCCAGGGCATTGTGGGCCTGGGTTTGAATGCGGCTGGTGAGCATGGCGGCGCTGCCTTGTTGGGTGGAGCTGGCGAGAAGCTCTTGCAACTGCACAGCCTGTTGCCGCATGCTTTGCATAGCCTGGACTTGGCGCTCCAGCGCCAGGCGCTCGCGTTCGTAAGACCGATAGGTTTTCCACGCAGGCTGGATGGCCCATTGCCACAGCAATGCACCGCCCACCACGAGCGCGGCCAGGCCGATCATGGCCCGCTCCCGGGCTTGCAAGGCCCGCCAGCGGCTGGATAGGCTGGCTGCCCAAGTGGTGGTTGAGGCAGGCTGGCGTTTCATGGCCGCTCCCCCTGTTGTGTGGGTGTGAGGTACAGCGCCCCGTCTTGCCATTGGGCGTGCAGGCCCCGTTGCGGGAGCTGGGCCAGCCAGGATGCCATGCGGGTATCGTTTGGGGTTAAGCCTGTAAGCGTCAGGCGGCCATCTTCATAGCGGATTTCCTGGGGAGTGACGCCCGCAGGCAGGCTGGCGCCAGCGTCGCCCGCCAAGACTTCAAATGCAGCAGGCGTCAACGCCCCGCTGCGTTGCTGCAATCGCTGGAGTTCCTGGCGCATTTGCAAAGGCGCATCCAGCACGACGGGCACTTGTGGAAATGTGGCGGTAAAAATTTGCCGAATCTGCGCACGCTGCTGCACCAAGTCCTGCCGGGCCTGCCAAGCCCAAACGTTAACCCCCAGTAGCTGCACCAAGACCAGCGCCACCACGCCGCGGCGCAGCCAGCGCCATTGCGGGGCATGCCATAGCGCCCGCGCGCTGGCGCTGGCGTGCTGGGCCAATTTGCCGCGCCCCGAGTTGGCAAATTGAAATTGGGCCAAATCCCAGGGCGAAGCAGCAGCGCGCAGCAGCCGCTGGCTGGATTCCATCAGCTCGACAGAGCGGCCCAAATACTGCTGCGCGAGCTGGTACACGGCAGGCTCGGCTTGCACAGACAGGCCGTGGCGTTCTGTGGCATGCAAAGTGGCCGCGGCAGGAGTGAGCGGCAACGCCAAAACACCGCCGTCATTTGCCGGGTTGACGACGAGCCAGGGCGCCTCTGCCGTGCCCAGGACATAAAGGCTGGCAGCGGTTGGTGAGGCTTGGTTGTGGCCCTCTTGCGCTGGTGCAATAGCGGGGGCGATGCGCCGTGCGGCAATGCCCTGTGCGGCCAGGCTGGCCAAATGGCTTTGCAGTTTGTCCGCATGGCAAACTGCGACCCAGCAGGCTTGGCCTGGTACGGCGCCAGGCTCCAAGGCGAAATGCAACTGGGCGGTATCTTCTAATACTTGATCTTCCAGCAGCCCTTGCAGGACCGCGCGCAAACGGGTGCGGTCTTTCAGCGAAATTCGAGGGAGCTGCACCCGATGCCAAGATATATCTTGCACAGGCAGCGCCAGCACCACATCCCACCCTTTGCCCGGTCGCGGCAAAAGAGCCGCTGCGCTTTGCCCGCTGTGGCTGACGGTTTGGCCATCATCGCTTTGGACAAAGCTCCATGCAGCAGTGCTTGCGTCAGCGAGAGAGGAGGGGGCTTCTAGGATCAGAATAGGCATAGGCAGTCCGGATTCGGGCGGCAGGCATTGTAGAAGCCGTTAACAAGCTTGGCGTGAAAGCGATGACTGGGTGAGAAGTCTCCGTAACTTTATGATTTTTATGGGTATTGATCTTTCTGGACAACGCCATCATCAAAAAGGATGGGAAGCTTCTTGCGAAACGCTCGCAAAACCAATAAACTCACGCTGCAAAATGGCACAGGGAGCATGCGTGCACGCAAAAAGGGGCTGTTGTTTTTTAGGTAATGCAACGCGCTTTTATGCGAAAGGCCATTTGAACGGCGAAGTCCGTGCTACGATGCCGTGGCGTGATTGAAACTTGGTCGTTACGCTTTCAAACTATCCTTTTTTTTGGAGATTCTTATGAAGAAAAACATCTTCGCACTGAGCGTCGCTGCTGCTCTTGCCGGGTTTGCTGGCTCTGCTGCTGCTCAGGTTGCTCAGGTTCCATTCATTCCGGCTAACAATAATGTCGCTGTTGGGGAAACTGTTGCAACTGCATTTGAGGTTAATGCGGGTGGCGTTGGTCATATTCTTTTGACTCCGTACTACACGGTTCAGGGTGCGCGTAATACGCTGCTGAATATCGTGAATACGGATACCAAGAACGGCAAGGCTGTGAAGGTGCGCTTCCGTGGTGCGCGCAACTCGGACGACGTGTTCGACTTCTATGTCTTCTTGTCGCCTGGTGACGTTTGGCGTAGCCGTGTCTATACGAAAGATGGTCAGACGCGCTTGGACGTGCCAGACAGTAGCTGCACGCTGCCTTCTCGCGATGTTGTGAACGCTACGGCATTCAAGACGGAGCGTGTTTATGACGGCAAGGATGTGGCTGAGACTCGCGAAGGTTATGTTGAGTTCCTGACGGCTGCTGACATTCCTGAGGGTTCTGCTCTGTATAAGACTATCAAGCACCATTTCGTGACTGGTGCTGTTGAGTGTGATTTGGAGCAGTTGGTCAAGTCTACCGTGCGTTTGACGACTGCGCAGGCTGCTAAGGATAATGGTCTGTACTTCCCGAGCGCGGGCTTGGTAGGTCACTGGGCTGTGGTGGATGTGTCCAAGAATACGGCTGTGAGCGGTAACAATACGGCTTTGCTTGCGGTGGACGCTGGTGTTGCTGCTCTTGGCAATATCGTGGTTGCTCCGCAAGATGGTGATTTGGTTCCCGATGCTTGGGTTGGCGGTGCTAATGCCGGTACAACCGATCCGTTGTTGACTAACAAGGCTGTTTTGCCTGTGAACGTTGACTTCCCGGACTTGTCCACGCCTTATGTTCATTATGCTGCACTGAAGGCTCCTGCCACTAATGCTGCGGGTCATCAGGCTAATGAACTGTCTGCCGCACTGGCCGTGAAGAGCATCATGAACGAGTTTGCGACGGGTCAAGGGGTTGACTTGAAGACCGATTGGGTTTTCTCGTTGCCAACTCGTCGTTATGGTGTTGCGATTGACTACCAGGCATCCGGCCCTGCTCGTTTCGTGAAGAATGATCAGAGTGCGTTCTTTGGTGCTGAGAACGTGACTTTGGGTAAGGGGTCTGTTCCTCATCTGGAAATCAGGCTCAATGCGTCCTATTACGATAGCAGCGAGCGCGGCCTGCTGCCTGTGATTTCTCCTGTTGGAACTGGTCAGCGTATTGCTGGTGAAGTCAATGTTTTGACATTCAACGGTAATCCTGCGGATTCTGTTCTGGGGGCGCAAATCTCTGCGCAGAGCCTGTCGCCGGTGTTGGGTCTCGAGTCCATCACCGACGGTTGGGGTACTATCAAGCTGGATAACAAGCGTGCCGCCCTGACAACTAACCATGCTGACTATCAGAAGCTCGGCACTCCTGTGATTGGCTATGCGACATTCACCGCTGGCAGTGCAGCTTTGGGCTTCACATGGCCACATCGTTTTAGCCGTTAATCCCGTGTGATAGGCTTCGACCGCTGTTTCGGCGGTCGATTTAAAAGCAGGCGTATCGCCTGCTTTTTTTATGGTTGGTTGAAGTAGCAGACAGAGGTGTTATATGAAAAAAAAACGAGCTTTATTCGCTGGTGCGGTTGCAACGATGGTGTTGTTCTCTGCGCTAAGGGTTCAGGCTGAGGAGGTCTTGTTGCGGGGGACGGAGCAACAGCAAGTGTCGGCGCAAGACTTTGAAGCCGATGCGTTGGCACTGCCCAGCAATGTGCGCTATCACGCGCTGTCTGATCCTTTCAAAGTGGAAATTGTGGGCCAGGGGTTGCTGGTGCGCAGCACTTTGGCGAAGCAAGCCAGGGAAAAAGGATTGGATAAGGGCGACTTGGCCCAAATACGTCTGAGGCAAGTGCAGGAAACTGCCCTGATGGATCTATTGCTGGAGGACTTGTTCAAAACCCAAGGCCCCTCCGAGGCTGATTTGCTGAAATACGCTGAAAATGAGTACAAACACAACGCTGAACGCTTTAAATTGCCTGCTGATGAGCGTAAGGCCAGCCATATTCTGATCGTCGGTACGGATGAAGAAGCGAAGAAGGCTATTGACGATTTGTACCAGCAGCTTCAAAAAGGCGCAGATTTTGGCGAGTTGGCATTCAAGTTCTCTAAAGACCCGGGAAGTGCGCCAAATTATGGTTCGCTGGGCTATTTCCCGCGAGGCACAATGGTGCCGGAGTTTGAAGCGGAGTTGGATAAGCTCAAAAAGAATGGTGAGTACTCCAAACCGTTCCAGTCCAGTTTTGGGTGGCATATCGTGCGTTTGGACGATAGCCGGGATGCCGGGATGTTGCCTTTCGAGCAAGTCAGAGACGACCTGATTGCGGAAGGGAGGGCTAAGGCGTTCAAAGATTTGCGTGATACGCTTGTTCAAAAGATCATTGCAGAGGTCAAGCCTGAGAAAGATGCCATAGAGGCATTTGCCAAGAAGAACAAAGAACTGGCGGATAAGCAGCGAACCAAATGAGCCGAATAAGCGGCTGAGTTGAGTTGGTGATGGATAAAGCCCTTTTGCCTTCATTGGGCAGAAGGGCTTTGGGTATTTGGGGAGGAGCGTCGTATGCGTGCGGTTTTAAGCTTTGTGGGTTTGCTGATGGTCGTGCTGGTGGTGGGGCTGTTGGCAAGAAAACAGTTGCAGCCTGAAGCTCCGGCTTCGTCTATAGCAGCGCCTGCTGATGCGCAACAGATACAACAGCAGATCAAAACAGAGCTGGAGGCGGCTATGAAAGCGGCACAGGGCAAGATGCCTGAATAAGCAACGCAGAGGAACCTTTATGGGGGATTTGTTTCTGAAGGCGGTGCTAACATGCTCTGCGATCGGCCCTTTGCCGATTTTTTCGAAAGGAGATTGCCATGACTGTGACTGCTTCCTCTGCATTGGTGCCTTCCGCCAGTGCCGGCAAGTGGCCGGCATTGCCAGCGTTGGGTAACTTGGATGCCTATATTTCGGCAGTGAACCGTATGCCCATGCTGACGCCAGAGGAGGAGTTGCGTTATGCCCGTGCGTTGCGTGAACACAATGATGTAGAGGCTGCGGGGCGTTTGGTGATGTCGCATTTGCGTGTGGTGGTGGCCGTCTCGCGCCAGTATGCGGGCTATGGCTTGCCGCAAGGGGATTTGATTCAAGAAGGCAATATCGGCCTGATGAAGGCGGTCAAACGCTTCGATCCCGATCAGGGGGTGCGCTTGGTCAGTTATGCCATGCATTGGATCAAGGCGGAGATCCATGAGTACATTCTCAAGAACTGGCGCATGGTGAAAGTGGCGACAACCAAGTCGCAGCGCAAGTTGTTTTTCAATTTGCGTTCGCTCAAGCAGGAGATCAAGGCGCACCAGGCGCTCAGTGATGGCGAGCTTTACCGCATCAGCTTGACCGATAGCGAGATCGATCAGGTGGCAGATCGCCTCAACGTCAAACGTGAAGATGTCATTGAGATGGAAACGCGCCTCTCTGGCGGCGATGTGATGCTGGATCCGACGCCTGCCGATGAGGAGGGCGGGCCTATCGGCCCCATCGCCTATTTGGGCGATCATGCGCATGAACCTACAGTGGTGCTGGAGGCGCGTGAGCGCGATGCCTTGGCGACTGATGGCATTCAGATGGCGCTACAGACTTTGGATGAGCGTAGCCGTCGCATCGTGACAGAGCGCTGGTTGAATGTGAATGACGATGGCTCTGGCGGCATGACGTTGCATGAGCTGGCCAATGAATATGGCGTGAGTGCCGAGCGCATTCGCCAGATTGAAGTGGCGGCGATGAAGAAAATGCGCAAGGCCATGACGGCCTGATCCAGTGAACTGACCCAGTTAAAAACAACAAGGGCCACCCGATAAAGGTGGCCCTTGTTTGCGTTCAGGTATATGCATCACTGGGGTTGTGGCAGGTGTTCTTGTAGCTGCGTGCTGAGTGTTGCATCCCGGCGGAACTCAAAGGTTGAGGTAAAGCCGATTTGATCGGCCGTACGCCGGATATCAGGTGAGAAGTGGCCAAAAGGAGCGGCGGCGTACACGATGGCTTCGGCCCAGCGATCCAGGGTCAGGTTGCCTGAACTGTCCACGACTTCCGTGGAGAGCACGCTGCCGTCGTGGTTGATCATGACGATCATCAGCAATTGCCCGTAGAGCTTTTGTGTGCCTTGCCGGGGGAAGTTGCTGGTGCCGCGATCTTCAATGGAGCGGCGCACATGATCCAGATACAGCGCGGTGACGGAATCTTGCGTGGCCGGGCTGATAAAGCGTTTTTTGGGCCGTTCGTTTTCCTCTTTCACGCGCCGTTCCATCTCGGCTAACTGCTGCACCAGCAACAGGCGCTTTTCTTCTTGGGCGATTTCCTCGGGGGTCAGCTCGCTTTGCCGTGGGTCGGGCACGGGCAATTGGGCGACTTGTTCGCGCAGCTCGGCCAGCAGGCGGTTTTGGCGTTCTCTGGGGGTTTCTTGCTGATGCTGTGTTTCCTCTGCATCGGCGCCCATGCGGGTGAGGGCCGAGTATGGCGTGGGGCTGGTGGCGCGGCCACTGTCGGCGTCGCCGCCGCCGGCCAGTGCGACTTGAGCCAGGGCTTTGGCTTTTTCGGGCTTTTCCTCGGTTTGGGCGTTGACGAGGATGACCTCCAGTGGCTGGGCGCTGACCATGCGCTCGAAGGTCGCGGGGCTGACGAAGCGGATGGAGAGCACCACCGCATGCACCAGCACCGAGAGCATCAGGGCAATGGAAAAAACCGATTGATTGCGCAGTTGAGCAGGGAGTTTCACGGCAGCGATTATGCGGTGGGCGTAGCGGTGGCAGAGTCGTCTTCGGGCGTCAGGTCAACGGCAATCGTCAAAGATTCCGAAAGCGTCGCATCCTCGTCATCTTCGCCTGCGCTGGCGTCTTGCGTGGCGTTATCCAGGCGGGCGATGACCGTACCTGCGATATCCAGCGCCAGCAAATCCACATCGCCCAAGCGCACGCGCACGCGGGCGCCTCGGGCCAAATCCTGCGCGCCAAGCACGCGCAGCACCAGGGGCAGGGTGTCGGCGCGCACCAGCGGCGCTTCGCCGCTTTGGGCGTCTTTGATGAGCGTGGCGTCCAGCTCGGTGATGGCGTTTTGTTCCAGGTATTTGAGCGTCCAATAACGCTCCATGTCGCCTTGATAGCGGTTATAGGCGGTGTAGGTGGCCTCGAAGGCGCTGATGATGGAAAACAGCTCCGCATCTTTGGGCTTGAAAGGGGCTGCCAGGGCGGCGGTCTGGCCGTTTTGCACGGCGGCGATGATTTGCCATTGGTTGAGCAAATCGACGTAGCGGCGCAGGGGTGAAGTGCTCCAGGCGTAGCTGGGCACGCCCATGCCGGCGTGGGGCAGGGGTTTGACGCCCATGCGCACCTTGACGCCTGGCGCCAGGCTGTATTGGCTGCGGTAGATGGCGGGCACGCCGAACTCGGCCAGCCAGCCGCCCCAGTGGCTGTTGGCGACGATCATGGCTTCGGCAACGATCAAATCCAGCGGCGCGCCGCGCTGGCGGGTGGCGATTTGCACGGTTTCTTCGCCGGTGGGGATGTCGCCTGCCTGCTCCAGCAGGCGGAAGGTGTAGTCGGGGCGGTTGAAGTTTTCGGGCTTGCCGCGCACGGCTTCGCGGCGTTGTTTGAGCGTTTGCGCCAGGCGGTACAAAAAGGCCAGTTGCGGGCGCAGCGCGGCCAGCTCGGGCGGGGTATCAACAACATCGGCATCGGCCCCTTCCAGCCAGACGGGGGTGACGATGTGGTCGATCTTGTCGTGGCGCAGGTTGTGGGTGGTGTTGACGCGCTCGATGCGCGTCTCGTGGCGCAGGGGGGTGAGGTCGGCGGCGCTGTAGGTGACGTACAGCGACAGCGCCGGGTTGGGGCGGCCCGCGTCCAGGGTGTAGGTTTGCACCAGCGCATCGGGCAGCATGGTCAGCTTGGCGCCGGGCATATAGACGGTGGACAGGCGCGTGCGGGCGAGCTGGTCGAGCGCGTCGCCGGGGCGGATGGCCAGGCCGGGCGCGGCGATGTGGATGCCGACGGTGATTTCGTCGCTGCCCAGCCCTTGCACGGAGAGGGCGTCGTCAATCTCCGTGGTGTGCGAATCGTCGATGGAAAAGGCCTGCACCTGTGCCAAAGGCAAATCGGCCACGGGCGCGGGCGCTTGCACTTCGCCAAAGGCGTAGCCCTTTGGGAATTGGTCGAACAAAAAGCGTTGCCAGTGAAATTCGTAGGGCGAGCGGATGGCGCCGGCTTGTTGCAGCAGCGCCAGCGGGGCCAGTTGCGTGCTGCGCGCGGCTTCCACCACCGCTTTGTATTCGGGGGCGTTTTTGTCGGGCTTGAACAGGATTTTGTAGAGCTGGCGCTCGATGGGCTCGGGCGTGCTGCCCTGGGCCAGTTGCTGCGCCCAGGCGTCGATCTGCTGCTGGATTTGCTGCTTTTTCTCGATGGCAGCCAGGGCTTGTTTGAGCACATCTTCGGGCGCTTTCTTGAAGCGGCCTTTGCCCGCGCGGCGAAAGTAGTGCGGCGCTTCATGCAGGCGCAGCAGGGCGGCGACCTGGTGGGCGATGTCGGCATCGGCGCTGAAGTAGTCGCGGGCGAATTCGGCAAAGCCGAACTCGCCTTCTGGCGCGAACTCCCAGGCCAGATCCAGCTCGATTTGCGGGGCGATGGCGCGGGCGCTCTCCAGCAGCGCGGCGGGGGCAGGCTTGTCAAACGACAAAAGCGCGTTGGCTTTTTTGACCTTGACGCGCTTGCCGCTTTCCAGTTCGACTTGGGTGGAGGCATCGGCCTCCGAGAGGATGCGACCGGCCTGGAATTTGCCAGCCTCTTCAAACAATAAGTACATCGCGCCATTTTCTCACGGGCCTTTGGCTCTGCCCGGGCAGAGCGAGCAGGGTTGATGGGCGTGCATTCAATTTACCAATCAAAGTAAAATTAATTCTATTACCATCATGACAAAACAAGGTTATAATTTTTCCTATTGATTGGTAATAAAAAGGCCGCCGCGGTGCTGTTCGGGGTGGGGCAAGGCCCGTAGAATCGCCCGCCTATGACAGCGCCTCATACCGATTCTCCCGACGATCCCCCCCACAGCGCAGCGGCGCCCGCCTTGCCGCCTTTGCGGCAGCGGCTCAAGCGGCTGGCGCCGTATTTCGGCCAGCACCGCTGGGCCTGGGCGCTGGCGTTGGCGGCTTCCGTGGTGTCCGCCGCGACCGAGCCGATGATGGCCAAGGCCATCGGCTTTATTTTCGACAAGGGCTTTACCGAGGGCACGCTGGCGCTGTGGATGATTCCGGCCATCCTGGTGGGCATTTTCATCATCCGTGGCATTGCGCAGTTTCTGGGCCAGTATGCGCTGGCGCGCATCACCAACCACGGCATGCTGCAAATCCGCCGCCTGCTGTTCGAGCGCATGCTGTGCGCCGACATGGGGCTGTACCAAAGCCACTCGGCCAGCAAGCTGGCCAATACGCTGGTGTACGAGACGCAAACGGGCGCGCAGCAGTTGGTGCAGGCGCTGCTGACGCTCTCGCGCGATGGTTTTACCCTGCTGGCGCTGATTGGCTTTTTGCTGTATCTGGATTGGCCGCTGACGCTGATCGTGTTTCTCATGGCGCCCTTCATCGCCTGGGTGATGAAGCAGCTCTCGCGGCGGCTGTACAAGGTCACCAAAGCCAGCCAGCAGGCGACCGACGAGCTGGCCTATGTGGTGGAGGAAAACGCGCTGGCCTATCGCATGATCCGCCTGCACCAGGCGCAGGCGCAGCAAAGCCAGCGTTTCGTGGGCTTGAGCCGCCAGCTCGAAGGGCTGGGCATTCGCAGCGCCATCGCCTCGGCGGCGATGACGCCCACCACCCAGGTGCTGGCGGCGGTGGCGCTCTCGCTCATCCTCTGCATTGCGCTGTGGCAGGGCCGCAGCACGGTGGGGGAGTTCGCCACCTTCGCGTTCTCCATGCTGGCGCTGATTGCGCCCATGCGCCGCCTGACCGACGTGGCCAACCCCCTCACGCGCGGCGTGGCGGCGCTGGAGCGCGGCCTGGCCTTGCTGGACCATGCGCAGCAGGAGGCCAGTGGCACTTTTCAACTGCCGCGCGCCCAGGGGCGCATCAGTTTGCAAGGCGTGGCGGTGCAGTACGAGGGCCAGGCCAAGCCGGTGCTCGGCGGCATCGATTTGGAGATCGCCGCAGGCGAAGTGGTGGCGCTGGTTGGCCCTTCCGGCGCGGGCAAGACCACGCTAATCAACCTGTTGCCGCGCTTTATCGAGCCATCGGCCGGGCGGGTGTTGCTGGACGGCCGGGCCCTGCCCGAGTGGGATTTGCGCAACCTGCGCAGCCAGTTCGCCGTCGTCTCGCAAGATGTGGTGATGCTGCATGTCAGCCTGGCGGAAAACGTGGCGCTGGGCGCCGTGCCCGACGAGGCGCGCGTGCTGGCCTGCCTGGCGGCAGCCAATCTGGACGGGCTGGTGGCCAGCTTGCCGCAAGGCATTCACACCGTGGTGGGGCACAACGCCTCGCAGCTCTCGGGCGGCCAGCGCCAGCGCCTGGCGATTGCGCGTGCGTTGTACAAGGATGCGCCGGTGCTGATTCTGGATGAGGCTACGTCCGCGCTGGATGCGCAGTCCGAACGCCTGGTGCAGCAAGCGCTGCAAAGGCTGATGAAAGGGCGCACCACACTCATCATTGCCCACCGCCTGGCCACCATTGAGCATGCCGACCGCGTGGTGGTGATGGAGGGGGGCCGCATCGCCGAGCAGGGCAGCCACGCGCAATTGCTGCAACAGGGCGGCCTGTATGCGCGGCTGCATGCCGTGTCGGGGCAGGATGGGGCGATTCAATCTTAATTTCCAAATCAATTGGAAATAATTGAGTTTGATTTTGGCATGATGGTATTGAAAAAATGTAAAAATTAATGCATTTTGATTTGTAATGTTTGTTTTCCGGATCAAGGGAAATAAAAACGGCCTTATGCAATCAGGTGTTGCCATAAGGCCGTTTTGCCTTTTCCCCTTGATGTGGAAACTTGCGAGGATTACGCCCCGGCGGTTTTGAGAAACAGTTTGTAGGCAGGGTTGTCGCTCTCCTCCACATAGGGGTAGCCCAGCGTTTGCAGGAATTGCTCGAACGCTGCGCCGTCCTCCTGCGGTACCTGGATGCCCACCAGAATCTTGCCGTAGTCCGCGCCCTGGTTGCGGTAGTGAAACAGGCTGATATTCCAGCTCGGCTGCATCAGGCTGAGGAATTTGAACAGCGCGCCGGGGCGCTCGGGGAAGATAAAGCGCAGCAGCCGCTCGTGGTTGGCCAGCGGCGCGGGGCCGCCGATGAGGTGGCGCAAATGCTCCTTGGCCAGTTCGTCGTGCGTCAAATCCAGCGTTTTGAAGCCGTGCGCGTCCAGATGCGCGGCGATGTGCGCCGACTCGCCCGCGCCGTTGGTGGACAGGCCCACGAACACGTGCGCGGCATCGGGGCTGTTCATGCGGTAGTTGAATTCGGTCACGCTGCGCGCCGCGCCGGGCAGCGCGGCGATGACTTCGCAGAACTGGCGAAAGCTGCCGCGCTCCTCCTTCATCGTCACCGCAAACAGCGCCTCGCGCTGCTCGCCCACCAGGGCGCGCTCGGCGACAAAGCGCAGGCGGTCGAAATTCATGTTCGCGCCGCAGAGGATGGCCGCGTAAGTCTCGCCCTGGCGCTGCTGCGCGCAGGCGTATTGCTTGGCGGCGGCCACGGCCAGCGCGCCGGCGGGTTCGACGATGCTGCGCGTGTCGATGAAGATGTCCTTGATGGCCGCGCAGACCTCGTCGGTACTGACGGTGATGTAGCCATCGACCAGGCTTTGGCAGATGCGAAACGTCTCCTGCCCCACCAGCTTGACGGCCGTGCCGTCGGAGAACAGTCCCACATCGGGCAGCTCCACGCGCTGGCCTGCCCGGGCCGATTGCAGCATGGCATCCGAGTCGTTCATTTGCACGCCAATGACTTTGACCTCGGGCCGCACCGCCTTGATGTAGCTGGCCACGCCCGCAATCAGCCCGCCGCCGCCGATGGCGACGAACACCGCATCGAGCCGGCTGTTGCCCAGGCTTTGCAACTGGCGCAGGATTTCCATGGCAATGGTGCCCTGGCCGGCGATGACGTCCGGGTCGTCAAACGGGTGCACGAACGTCAGCCCCTGCTGCTGCTGCAACTGCACGGCGTATTGGTAGGTGTCGCTGAAGCTGTCGCCACTGAGCACCACCTCGCCGCCCAGGGCGCGCACGGCATCGATCTTCACTTGCGGGGTGGATACCGGCATGGCGATGACGGCGCGCACGCCCAGCTTTTTCGCACTCAGCGCCACGCCTTGCGCATGGTTGCCTGCCGAGGCGCAGATCACGCCGCGCTCCAGCTCGGCGGGCGTGAGCTGCGCCATCTTGTTGTAGGCCCCGCGCAGCTTGAAGCTGAAGACCGGCTGCTGATCCTCGCGCTTGAGCAGTATCTGGTTGCCCAGCCGCGCCGAAAGCTGGCGCGCCAGATCCAGCGGCGTCTCCACCGCTACGTCGTAAACGCGGGCGGTGAGGATTTTCTTCAGATAATCGGCGGGCGTGAGAGCGGGGGCGGTCATGGTCGGGTGTGTCCGGTGGGGCAAAACGGCTCTGGGCGCGCGGATGATAGAGCGCCGTTTGGGCATGTTGGGCCGCTTCGCAAGCGTTTGGGCAAGAAAAAAGCCCCGCAGCCTGATGAAAGGGAGCGGGGCGAATCCACCGTTGGAGAGGTGGAGGAGACAACGAACCGCCGGACAAAACCGGCGACGGGCGCCATTGTAGGCGCAATTCGGCGCTAATGCTTTGGGCGCTGGAAATCAATTAGGGTTTTCACAAGGGATTGACATGGAATGCACAGTAAGTTGGACGGGCGCAACAGGCGCGCGCTCGGGCATGGGCTTTATGGCTGAAACCGGCAGCGGGCATGCGTTGATGATGGATGGCCCGCCCGATGCGGCCGTGCCCGAGATGGGGGGGCAAAACCTGGCGCCGCGCCCGATGGAGCTGTTGCTGGCGGGCACGGGCGGCTGCGCTGCGTACGACTTGGTGCTCAGCCTCAAAAGCAACCGCTACGACGTGCGCGGCTGCACGGTCAAGCTCTCCTCGGAGCGCGCGGCTACCAACCCCAAAGTGTTTACCCGCATCCACATGCACTTCACCGTCACGGGCCAGGCCGTGCCCGCAGCCGCGGTGGAACGCGCCATTGCCCTGAGCCGCGAAAAATACTGCTCGGCCAGCATCATGCTGGGGAAAACGGCGGAGATCACCACCAGCTTTGAGATTCGGGAGCCGTGAGCGCCCCCCGACAGCCCCCGCACGGCGCATCGGCGGCCCCCGATGATGCGCCGCCGCCCTTTATCGCACCGGGCATCGTTGCCGTCCACAGCAACCGCACGGAAGACCTGGCGCGCATGCTGGCCGAGTGGATGCGCAGCCACCCCTTGGGCGTGCTGGAGCAGGACGTCATCCTGGTGCAAAGCAACGGCATGGCCGAATGGCTGAAGATGGCCCTGGCGCGCGAACTGGGCATCAGCGCCGCTTTGCAGGTGGAGCTGCCAGGGCGTTTTGCGTGGCGCATGTACCGCCAGATTCTGGGCGCGTGGCAAGTCCCCTACCAAACCCCGCTGGACAAGCCCGACATGCTGTGGCGGCTGATGCGCCTGTTGCCGTCGTTGCTGGCTGGCAGCGATGAAGCCGCCCATGAAGCTGGCGATGCCGGTGCCGCCGGCGTGTGGCAACCGCTGCGCCAAACGCTGGAAATGGCTGGCGCCGGCGCCGCCGTGCAGGGCGATGCGGGTGCGGCCACGCTGGCGCTCTACCAACTGGCCTTGCGCATTGCCGACTTGCTTGACCAATACCAGGTGTATCGCCCGGACTGGCTGCACGACTGGGCGCAGGGGCGCGACGTGCTGGCGCGCATGGCGGGCGAGGGCGGCGCCCAGCCCGAAAACAGCCAAAGCCTGCCGCCTGAAGCCCGCTGGCAGGCGGCCATTTGGCGCGCGCTGTTGCAATCGCTGGCGCAGCACGCGCCAGAAGGCCCCCCGCGCAGCCGCTTGGGAGAGACGCCGCTGGCGCAAGCCATCCGGCCGCGCCTGCACCAGCGCGCGATGGCCGCCTTGCGCCAGGGGCAGGTCGCGGCGCCGCTGCCCCGGCGGGTGGTGCTCTTTGGCGTTTCGCATGCGCCCTTGCCCGTTCTCGAATTGCTGCTGGCCATGGCGCAGCGCAGCCAGGTGTTGCTGGCCGTGCCCAACCCCTGCAAGGAGTATTGGAGCGATGCGCTGGACGGGCGGGAGCTGTTCGCCCGCATGCAGCGCCAGGGGCGCGCCGCCCCTGGCCGTGTGGATTTGGCCAGCGTGCCGCTGCATGCCATGTACGCGCATGCCAATCCGCTGCTGACCATGTGGGGGCGGCAGGTGCGTGACTTCGTACGCTTGCTCGAGCATTACGAAAACCAGGATGCAGGCCCGGGCGCGCAACCGCCGGCGCATTTGCACCGCATCGATTTGTACGAGGAAGATGAAGCCGCGCCCGCACCGGGCCAAGCCGGTGCGCCTGAGCCCATGCTGCGCCAAGTGCAGCAACACATCCGGGATTTGACGCCGCTGCCTGCTGAAGCCGCTGGCCCCACGGCCCATGAGGCCAGCGTCGGCAACGCCATTGCGGCCAGCCTTGCACTGGCGCCGGGGGATCGCAGCATTTGCTTTCAAGTGGCCCACAGCCCCGTGCGAGAGCTGCAAGCCTTGCACGACCATTTGCTGGATGTGATGCGCCGCGCCGCGCCGTCATCGGCAGGTCAAGGTTCCGCACCGCCGGTTGCGCCAAGGGAAGTCGTCGTCATGGTGCCCGACATTGGCGAATACGCACCCTTGATCCGCGCCGTGTTTGGCCAGTACGACAGCCGCGACAGCCGCTACATCCCCTTCGACATCGCCGATTTGGAGGCCGAAGACGCCAGTACCTTGGTGCAGGCGGTGCAATGGCTGGCGCGGCTGCCCGAGCAGCGCGCGGGCCTGTCCGAATTAGGTGACTTGCTGGCCGTGCCCGCCGTGGCGCGGCGCCTGGGGCTGGATGCGGATGGCGTTGCGCAACTGCAAGACTGGATGCAAGGCAGCGGCATGCGCTGGGGCATTGACGCCGCCCACCGTGCGCGCCTGGGCGTGGCCCACATGGGCGAGCAAAACACCGCCTGGTTTGGCCTGCAACGCATGCTGCTGGCCTATGCCAGCGGCCAGCCGTGGCATGGCGTGCAGCCCTATGCGGAAGTGGGCGGGCTGGCCGCGCAAGCAGTGGGCGCGCTGGCCTGGCTGGTGGATCGCCTGCAACACTGGAGCGAGCAATTGGCCACGCCCGCCAGCGCCGGGCAATGGGTGCGGCGCTGGCGCGCCTTGATGGCGGATTTTTTGGAGTCCGGCAGCGACGAAGCCGACCAGGCCGCCTTGGCCATGCTGGAAAAAGCCTTGCAGCAATGGCTGGACGCCACCCTGCGCAGCGCCACTGCGCCCCACGATGCGCAGCCGCTGCCCCTGGCCGTGGCGCGCCATGCCTGGCTTAGCCAGTTGGGCGTCAGCGGCGTGCAGCGGCGCTTTCATGCCGGGGGGGTGACCTTTTGCACCCTGCTGCCCATGCGCGCCATCCCTTTTCGCATTGTCTGCCTGCTGGGCATGAATGAAGGCGTGTACCCGCGCCCCGCCACGCCCAACGAAATGGATTTGATGCGCCTGCCCGGCCTGTTGCGCCCGGGCGACCGCAGCCGCGCGCAAGACGACCGCCAGCTCATGCTTGAAGCCCTGCTCTCCGCGCGTGAACAGTTGCTGGTCAGTTGGGTGGGGCGCAGCGTGCGCGACAACACCGAGTGCCCGCCTTCGGTGCTGGTGGCGCAGTTGCGCGATTACCTCAGCGCGTGGTGGGGCGAGGCCGCCGTGCAGGCGCGCACGGTAGAGCATCCGCTGCAAGCTTTCAACCCGCGCTATTTCCTGATGCCTGAACAGGCCGAAGCACCGGACGCCGCCATCGCCGCCCTGCACACCTGGGCCTCTGAATGGCAGCCCGTCGCGTTGGCGGTGGCCGAAGCGGGGGCCTCCACCCCCTCGTCGGCCATGCCCGCACCCGCTGGCGGGGCGGCCCAGGCCAGCGCGCACACCGCGGCCGAACCCCTTGTCTGGAATGTGCGGGAGCTGGTCGAAGTCTGGCGCAACCCCGCGCAGAAGTGGTTTGCCGCCCGCTTGCAAACCCGCTTTGCCGCGCTGCCCGAGCTGCTCAGCGATTGCGAGCCCTTGCGTGTGGATGGGCTGGAGCGTTGGAAGCTGTTTGATCGCTTGCTTCAGCACCTGCATCCATTGCTTGAAACGCCAGGCGCCAGCCTGGACGCGCTGCAACAGCATGTGCAGCACTATCTCAATGCCCTGCAACGCCAGGGCGAGCTGCCCGTGGGCCTGGTGGCGGAGCAATTGCAAGCGCAATGGATGCAGGATTGGCAGTTTTTATTGCAGCAATGGCTCCAGGCCGTGCAAGACCGCCCCCGGCGTTGCGCCAGCCGCCAGTTGCTGCAATGGCCGCCTGCGCAGGAGCAGTCCCAGGCGCAGGCCCGCGTACAGGATTGGGCGCAGCCCTTGCGCCTGCCCGCGGGCATGGATGCCGCCGCTGATGCGCCAAGCCTGCAACAGCACGGCCAGTATCTGGACGTCTTGCCCGACGCCTTGCAAGACCTGCACCGCGATGCGCCCTATCCGCTCAAGCTGAAAAAGCTGATCGCCCCCTGGCTGCAAGCCGTGCTGCTGTCCGCCTGCGCCGCGCCTGCCGCTGAGGGGCCAGCGGATGCGCCCGCCGCCGTTGCGCCAACGCGCATCCTGGCCTTGGACGTGGTGCTGGAGATCACCCCTTTGCCCCCCGGCCTGGCCCGGCAATGGCTGGCCGCCATCGTGGCGCTGGCCGATACCGCCTTGCGCCAGCCCTTGCCTTTTGATTTCGCCACCGCGCAAACCTGGCTGAAAGCCGTGACCAGCGCCCGCGCCGCGTCCGCCGACAAGGCGCTTGCCAAAGCGCGTGAAATCTATGAGGCCGATCCGCAGGCAAGCTTTGCCAGCAACCCCTATGCCACCCGCTTATGGCCCGATTTCGACGCCCTGCATGGCACGGCCCAATTCGAGCAGTTGGCGCAAGAGATGCTTGCCCCCTTGCTGCATTGGGTGGAGCACTACGTGTGCGTGGGCGCGACCAGGCCGTGAACACGCTCTAACCACCAGGCTGCACGGCGAACAGGTGCCAATCCCCTTCCTGGGTCAGCAATTGCAGGCTGGGGTTTTGGCGCAGGCGGGCCGCGTCTGCCGCGTTGCTCAGCACATGGCTGACGCCCAGCAGGCTGAAATCCATGCGCTGTGCGTGGACGCGCAAATCCACATGGTCGAGCGTGGGGGCGAAGATGGAGAAGGCCGCGCCAGCGGCCAGCTCCTGCGGCTCGGCCAGCAGGAGGCGCAAATGCTGATAGCGGTGGTACTGCCGCGCCGCCGCGCCGCCGGGGTCAAGCTGCTGCCAAAAACGCAAGGGCGGCTCGTAAAACGTGGTGTTGAGCACGGCCACCCCGGCGGCGCTCAAGGCATTGGCCCAGCGGTTCTCGCGCACCACCGCCACACGGGCGCTCGGGCCGCTGGCGTCGGTTGGGGCCAGCCACGGCGCGAGCGCGTCGGCCACGCGCACATGGGTGGGGGCCTGGCCGACGGGGTTGAAGGGCAGGGCGGCGGCGAGCGTCCACAGCGCGTACAGCGCAATGGCGATGCGCCAGCGCGGGCCGATGAGCAGCGCGCCCAGCAGGCCCGCCAGCGCCACCATCAGCGCCGTTGCGCCAGCGGTTTGCCAGGCTTGCAAGGGGGCCAGCATGCGCGTGTGCAGCCACCAGAGCCAGGCGGCCAAACCCAGGCCGCTGGCCAGCGCCAGGGCGCGCAGCCCCGGCGGCCAGGGCGCGGCTGGGGCCGTGCCGGAGAGGGCGGCGTTGCAGAGGGCAGTGTTTGGCAGGTGGTCGGGCCGGTGCTGCGCGCCCACCCACCAGGCCAGCAGCAGCGTTTGCGCCAGGCCCAGGGCCGCATCCAGCCGGATCACCGGCACGCGCGCCCACAAGCTGGCCTCGCTGAGCCAGGCGGGCAACCCCACGAACATGAACAGCAGCGCAAAGCCCACATACGCCCACAGCGCCGCCAGCAGCGCGGGGCGGTGCATGTGCGCGTGCAGCGCGCGCTGGCCTGCGGGCAGGCACATCGCCAGCGTGGCGGCCAGCAGTGGCAGCAGCACGTACAGGAAGCTGCCCGAGTCGCTGGGAATGGCCCAGAGCGAGGACTGGAATAGGGTGATGAAGTTGCCCATGCCTTTGGCCAGCGCCCACGGGTCGGCGTAGCCGCCCACCTCGGTGCTGCGCTGGCCGGGATAGACGCTGGTGCGCAGGGCCTCGATGGCGGCCTGCCCGTCCAGCCACCAGGCGCCCAGCAGCGCCTGGGCGACGAGCGCCGCACACAGCAAGCCCAGCCATTGGGCGCTGCCCCAGCCGCGGCGCTGGCGGCTATGCCAAAACCAGGCCAGCGCCAGCGGGGCGAGCAAATAGGCCAGCGCGATTTGCCAGCCCGGGTAGAGCACCAGCACAAAGCCCGCGGCGGCCCAGCCCAGCAGCAGCCCCCAACCCGCCGCCGCCCACAGTGGCGCGGCGGAGGAGGTGGCATGGGTGGCGCGGCTCGGCAGAGCAGCATCCGGCCCGTGCGTGGCTTGCACCGCCTGTGCCAGCGCACCCGGCGTGCGGCGCAGCCACAGCCGATCGGCCGCCAGCAGCCCCACCACGGCGAAGCCGGTGAGGTAAGCCGGCCAGCCGGAGAAGGAGACGCTGTAGGGCGAGAAGGTGTAAGTCGCGGCCAGCACCGCCGCCCAGCGCCAGGGCGTGCCCAGCCAGCGTTGCAGCAGCAGCCACAGCGCGCCCAGGCAAAGGAAGTAGGGCAGCCACCAAGCCCAGGCCAGGGCGCGGCGCAAGTCCAGAAAGAAAAAGCCCCAGGTCGCAGGCTTGGCCAGCGCGGCCAGGTTGGCGACGGGCGCGCCCGTCATGCCCACCACATTCATGTTCTGGCCGTGCAGGCCGTGCAAAGGGTTGATGGCCGCCAGCGGCTCAGGCTGGGTGGTTTGGCTGATAGCCAGCGGGGTGACGACCAGCCACTCATCCGTGCGCGCCGTTTGCGCCACGCCCAGGTAGGGGCGCATGTCGTGGGTGACGGGCGCGTGCTGAAGCAGCAAGGCCAGGGAGGAACCCGTCCACCCCCCCGCCACCAGCAAGGCCAGCGAGAGGAGCAAACTGCCGCCAAACAGCGCGCGCTGGCGCGCCGGGGGCAGCAGGCGCGCGCTGCGGATGCCGCTGGGCAGCGCCAGCGCCAGCAGCGGCGCCAGCAAGGCCAGCGCCAGCAGCCAGCGCGCAGCGGGTGCGGGGGCGTTGGCCGGGGGCAGATCGAGCTGGAAAACGCCGGGATCGCCGCGCAGTGCAAACTGCGCGCCATCGCCGCGCTGGATGTGCACGCGCAGCGTGGCCGGGCCGGAAGGCAGGCGCTCGGGCCACAGCGCAGGCAAGGCGATGGGCAGCTCAAAGCCGACGTGCAGCCATTCGGGGTGGCCGGTGGCGCGGGCCACATCGGGGCGCGGGTACAGCAGGCCCAGGCGGCCGGTGTACAGCGGCTGCTCGCCCAGCCAGACATGCGCCAGGGTGATGAAGGCATTGGGTTGGGCAGAGACTGCCCAGCCTTTGAGCACCAGCGTGCGCTCGGGGGTGAGGGTGACGCTTTCCAGCACGCCCAGCCCCACCCCGGACTCGGCCAGCGCCGCATCCCAGGGCGAGGGCGCTGCCGGATCGGGGATGGCCCCTGGGGAAATGGCGGGCGTGTGCGCGTCAGGCGCGCTCGCCAGCGCGGCGGCGGGCGGGCGCATCGGCGTGGCCTGGCTGGCGGAGGCGAGCCACAACAGCGCGCACAGCCACAGCCCAGCCCAGCCCAGCCAACGCAGCCCCGAGGGGCGGGCAGCAGGGGCGAAAGGCGATGGCGAGCGGATTGGCATAGGCAGCCTCCTCTTTATTTTTTACAAATCAAAAGGAAATAAAATACACCTGTTTTGGCATATTGGGTATAAAGTGACTTTTCTTTTGATTGGTTATATTCAGGGGTCGCCCCAAAAGCGCGGCGCTTGGTCCCACAAGTGCCAGGCGGCGTTTTTCTCGGCCATCAGCCCGTCCAGCCGGGCGAACAAGGCGGCGGCCAGGGCCTCGGCGTCGTCGAAGCTGCCCAGCTCTTGCATGCGCACAAAGCGCCGGCCGGTGAGCAAGTCGATGCCGGTGATGTAGTAGCACACGGGGATGCGCTGCTGGGCCATGAGCTTGAGCAGCGCGCGCGGCACCTGCGTGCGCTGGCCGGCGAACTCCACGCTGATGCTGCTGCCAGCGCGGTCGGCGGGCACATCGGCCACCACCAGCACCTGCTGCTGCGCGCGCAGTGCTTGCAGGATGGGGCGCAGGCTTTGCGAAATGTCCACCGGCGCCTGCCCCAGCGCCTTGCGCACCTGCCCGATGCGCCAGCGCGCGTAGTGGTAGAGCAGCGGCCGGCCGGGGAAGTGGCCGGGGTTGAGCGCCTCGATCAAGGCCACGGGTTGCAGCCCGGCGGCGCGCGCGTGGTGCAGCCCCCACATGCCCGCGCCCCAGTGGAAGGTCACGAGCACGGCGGCCTGGCTCGGTGGCGACCATTGCCCGCTCGCCTGAAGCCAGCGCGCCATGTAGCGCCGCGGCTGGCGGGTCAGCGAGAGGTACATGTCGGCGTGATCGACCAGAGTGACCAGCCGCCGCTCGGCCTGCCAGACGCGCTGCTGCCCGGGCTGCACCTGGCCGCGCGCCAGCGCCTGTTGCCAGGCCGCTTCTACCGTGGGGCGGTAGGGGTAGCGCCAGTGAAAGGCCAGCCAGCGCAGCACGGCAAAGGCCAGCCGCCAGGGCAGGATGGCGGCCAGGCCGGGCAGCATAAACAGCTCGATGGCGTCGCGCCGCGCGCTGGCGCTGAACCAGTCGCGCCAGCGCCAGGGGCGCGGTGGCTGTAGTTGTTGCGGCGGCGTTGTTGGGGGGGGCGCTGGCTCGCTCATGCTGCACCCTCCGGCGCGGCGGGGGGCGGCGTGGCTTCCCAGCGGCGTGGCAGTTGCACCAGGCCAGGCGTGGTGTGCGGGTTGCTGTATTTGAAGACCAGGCATTTTTGCCATTCTTCATAGACGACCAGCCCGGCGGCGTCGAACAAATACAGCCCCAGCACGTATTCGCCGGTGTTGAGCGGCAGGTCGGGAAAGCGCAGGCTGGCGCGCCACAAGCCATCGGCGCTGCGCGTGGGGGTGAAGCCATCGCGGTGGCTGAGCACGGAGGTGATGCCCGCGCCAAAGTGCTGCTCCAGCATCACGCCGAAAACGGGCTGCTCGCCCTCGGGCACGCGCACGCGCATGTGCACCACCAGATCGGCGCTGGTGAGCTGGCCCGCAGCATCCAGCCCATCGACGGTGAAGCCGACGATTTGCGCAGGCATGCCGTTGTGCGGGCGGTCGATGCCGTTGTAGCCCGCGCCTGCATCGGGCGCGGCTGGCGCGGCGACGGGTGCGCCGGGCGCAGCGGCGGGTGTTGTGACATCGCCCGATGCGGATTGCGCAGCCTGGGCCGGCGCGCCGCTGGCCTGGCGCAAATGCTGCTCGTAAGCGGCCAGCACGGCAGAGGTTTCGCCCAGGGCGCGCATTTGCCCGCCGTCCAGCCACAAGGCCACGTCGCACAGCTCGCGGATGTGGTAGGGGCTGTGCGAGCAAAACAAAATGCTGCACCCGTTGCGGCGAAATTGCTCGATGCGCTCGATGCACTTTTTCTGGAAAGCCTGGTCGCCCACCGCCAGCGCCTCGTCGATGACGAGAATGTCCGGCTCCACCGCCGTAATCAGCGCAAAGGCCAGCCGCACCACCATGCCCGAGGAATAGGTTTTCACCGGGCGATCAATGGCCGCGCCAATATCGGCAAAGGCCAGCACCTGCGGCTCCAGGCGGGCCATTTCCTCCTGGCTGATGCCGATGAGGCTGGCGCCGAAATACAGATTCATGCGCCCGGTGAAGTCGGGGTGAAAGCCCGCGCCCAGCTCCAGAATCGCCGTCAGGCGGCCCTGGCGCACGATCGTGCCCTGGCTGGGGCGCAGCGTATCGGTGATGAGCTTGAGCAGCGTGCTCTTGCCCGCGCCGTTGTTGCCCACCAGGCCCAGGCACTGGCCGCGCCGCAGCGTGAAGGAGACATCGCGCAGGGCCCAATGGCTGTAGTGGTTGGCGCGGCCCGTCAGCAGGCTTTTGAGGCGCTGGCGCGGCGAGGCGTATTGCTTGTACTCCTTGCTCACATGCTCGACCTGGAGCACCACCTCGCCCGCCGCCGGGGCGGCAGGGGCAGGGCAGGAGGGGGCAGGCGCTGTCGCTGTCGCCGATGTCATAGCCGATGTCGTGGTCGCTGTCGTGGTCGATGTCATAGCCAATCCACCAATTGATCGCGGCTGCGCGCCAGCACCACGCTCAGCGCCGCCGCCGCCAGCGCCAAATGCGCGCCCAGGCCCAGCCACACCGGCCAGGCGGGCCACTGGCCCTGCAACAAAATGCTTTGGTAGCCCAGCGCCAGCGGCGTAATCGGATTGAGCCACAGCAGCCAGCGCCAACGCTCGGGGAACATCGCCAGCGGAAAGAGAATGGGCGCGGCAAACACGCCCACGGAAAACACGAAGCCCACCACCTGCGCCACATCACGCAGCGCCGCCACCAGCACCGCCAGCACATAGCCCAGCAGCCAGGCCAGCAGCACCTGCAAGCCCATCAGCAGCGGCAGCGCCAGCAACGCCGCCGCGCCGTGGCCTTGCGACCCGTACTGCGGCCAATAGGCCAGCGCCAGCACCACGAACAGCGGCGCAAACACCAGCGCGCTGGAGAGCACGCTGCGCGTGGGGAACAGCGCCGGCGGCAGCGGGTTTTTCTGCAGCAGGCCGCCCGCCTCCACCAGGCTGTGCATGGCGCGCTGGGTCATCTCGGCAAACGCCATCCAGGCCAGCATGCCCACCACGAGGAAGGTGCCCACCCGCTCGGCCGGGGCGCTCTCGCCCAGGCGCATGGCAAAAATCAGGTCGAAAACGACGAAGTAGCTGGCAATCGTCAGCGCAGGCTGCACCCACGCCCACAGCACCCCGCCAGCAGAGCCGGCAAAGCGCGCCGACAAATCGCGGCGCGTGAGCACCCGCAGCAGCGCCCGCATGCGCCAGAGCACCGCCAGATCGGACAACAGATATTTCATGAAGGTCAATACATGCCCATACCGCGCGCGAGCCGCCCATCCACGGAGCGCGCCCGCGCGAAAAAGCGGCAAGTGTAGTCGCTTGCCGGCGCTGGCTTTTGGAGGCTTTTTTTACAATTCAAAAAGATAAAAAATCACCTTTTTTCGGCATGTTGGTATTTATTTCATTTTTAGTTTGATTTGTAATTTTGGCAATTTTTGGCGATTGCTGGCGGGCGCTTCCTGCCAGGGTGGATCGGGCCATCGCTGCGCCCGGCCTGTGCCCCTGTCCGGGCGCTGACGATGCGGCAAACGCCATTACACTTTTGCCCCATCGGCACGGCGCAGGCATCCCTTGGGAGCGCGGTGCTTTCTTTTTTCTTTTCAGCCTTTGAATTTTTTTCGGATCTGCCATGAGCCAAGCCCTGCAAACCCTGATTGAAAACGCCTGGGAGGAGCGCGCCGCCTTCTCGCCCGCCTCCGCCCCCGCCGATGTGCGCCAGGCCGTGGAGGAGGTGATCGCCCAGCTCGACACCGGCGCGCTGCGCGTGGCCACGCGCCGGGGCGTGGGCGATTGGGAGGTGCACCAGTGGGTGAAAAAAGCCGTGCTGCTGTCCTTTCGCCTCAACGACAATGCCGTCATGCAGGCGGGCGATCTGGGCTTTTACGACAAGGTGCCCACCAAGTTCTCCGGCATGAGCGCCGATGCGCTGGCCGCCACCGGCGTGCGCGTCGTGCCCCCCGCCGTGGCGCGGCGCGGCAGCTTCATCGCCAAGGGCGCCATCCTCATGCCCTCCTACACCAACATCGGCGCTTATGTGGACGAGGGCACGATGGTGGACACCTGGGCCACCGTCGGCTCCTGCGCGCAAGTGGGCAAGAACGTCCACCTCTCCGGCGGCGTCGGCCTGGGCGGCGTGCTCGAACCGCTGCAAGCCAACCCCACCATCATCGAGGACAACTGCTTCATCGGTGCGCGCTCGGAAATCGTCGAAGGCGTGATCGTGGAGGAAAACTCCGTCATCTCTATGGGCGTGTACATCGGCCAGAGCACGCCGATCTACGACCGCGCCACGGGCGAAATCAGCTACGGCCGCGTGCCCGCCGGTTCGGTCGTCATCAGCGGCAGCCTGCCCAAGGAAGGCGGCAAATACAGCCTTTACGCCGCCATCATCGTCAAGCGCGTGGACGCCCAAACCCGCGCCAAAACCAGCCTCAACGACCTGCTGCGCGATTGAGCGGCACTGCGGGGTACGGCACACCGCCGGTCTGACACAGGCCGGGCCACGGCGGGGCGAGGCGGGTAGCGCCCCCGCTCCCCGCACCTCCGGGCGGCAGCGGCCCGGCTATGCACGCCGGGGTGCGCCCCACGGCCAGCGCCAGCCCAGCACCATGCCCGCCGCGCCCAGCAGCACCGTGGCCCCGCCCAGCCATTGCAAGGCGCCGGGCCGCTGGGCAAACACCACCATATCCACCGCCAGCGCCACCAGCGGGTACAGAAACGATAAGGCCCCGGTCACATACGTGGGCAGGCGCTGGATCGCCCCGTACAGCAAGATGTACATCAGCCCCGTATGCACCACGCCCAGCGTGAGCAGCCAGGGCCAGCTTTGCGCCGCCATCGGCGCGCCGCGCAGGGCGAACGGCCACAGCAGCGCCACGCCCACCACCGCCTGCACCAGGCTGATGAGGTGCGGTGGCATGCCTGTCAGCCGCTTGGCGATGAAGGCCGCCACGGCATAACAAAACGCCGCCCCCAGCGCCATCGCCACGCCGGTGAGGTAGGCCCCGTCCTGACCGCCAGGGCGGGCCTGCACCAGCAAGCCCACGCCCGCAAACGACAGCAGCAGCCACCCCCAGCGCGCCCGCCCGGGCCGCTCGCCCAGCAGCAGCGCGCCCAGCGCCACCAGCATGAACGGCTGGGTGTTGTAAACCACCGTGGCAATGGAAATCGAGGTGCGCGCATACGCGCCAAACAGCAGCAGCCAATTGCTCACAATCGCCACGCCTGCGCAGGCCGCCAGCGCCAATTGCCGCCCATTCAATACGCTGCGGCGCAACTGCCCCAGCCACCAGCACACCGGCAGCAGCGTGGCCGCGCCAAACAGGCAGCGCCAGAACACCACTTCAGCCACCGCCCGGCCCGAGGACACCACCATCGCACCGATGGTGCCGGAGATCACCATCGCCGCCGTCATCTCCAGGCTGCCGCGTCGTTGTTCGTTCATGAAATTCGGTCCCAAGGGTGTTGCACAATGCGCGCGGCCCCATCCTGCCAACAGCGCGGCCTGCAATATAGAGGGAGGCGGGCGGATCAAACAGTCGATAAAAAAGGCTGTTTCCCTGAAATTTTTTGGAAAGAAAAGATTTTTTGCAAAAAAACGATGCTCGACGAAATCGACCGCCAATTACTCATGCTGCTGCAAGCCGATGCCCGCCTGCCGCTCAAGAACCTGGCCGAGCGCGTGGGCCTGTCCGCCCCGGCGGTGGCCGAGCGGCTGCGCAAGCTGCAAGAGCGCGGCGTGATCCGCGCTTTCACCGTGCAGGTGGAGCCGCGCGCGCTGGGCTACACCCTGCAAGCGTTGGTGCGCATCCAGCCGCTGCCAGGCCAATTGAAGGCGGTGGAAAAGCACCTGCAAGCCTTGCCCGAGCTGGCCGAGTGCGACAAGGTCACGGGCGAGGACGGCTTTATCGCCCGCCTGCACCTGCGCTCCATCGAGCATCTGGACTTCCTGCTCGAAGGCATTGCGCCTTTGGCCCAAACCCATTCGGCCATCGTCAAATCCCAACCCGTGGCGAGGCGCTTGCCGGGGTTTTGAATACAAATCAAAGGAAATTTTTTCGCCTTGTTTTGGCAGTTTGGTAAATAAATTGCATTTACTTTGATTTGAAAATAAGGGCAATAGCATGCAAGCCATCTGGGTCATCCTCGCCTCCTTGCTGTATGCGGGCATGCTGTTCGCCGTGGCCTGGCTGGGCGACAGGCATGCGCGGGCGCTGCAAAGCCCGCGTGTGCGGCCGCTGGTCTATAGCCTGGCGCTGGCGGTGTATTGCTCCTCGTGGACGTTTTACGGCGCCGTCGGCACCGCAGCGCGCTATGGCCTGGGCTATTTGCCCATTTACCTGGGGCCGCTGCTGATGTTCGCGCTGGGCTGGCGCATGCTGGAGCGCCTGGCGCTGGTGGCCAAGAACCAGAACACCGTCTCGATTGCGGATTTTCTCGCCTCGCGCTTTGGCCGCTCGCCCCGGCTGGCCGCGCTGGTGACGGTGATCTCGCTGCTGGCGGCGGTGCCCTATCTGGCCCTGCAATACAAGGCCGTGGCGGCGAGCTTGCGGGTGATGAGCGGCATCGATGCCGCCTCCAGCGCCTGGGGCGATCCGGCCTTTTACGTCGCCGTCATCATGGCCTTGTTTGCGATTTTGTTCGGCACGCGCCAGGTGGATGCAACCGAGCACCGCCCGGGGCTGATGCTGGCCGTGGCGCTGGAGTCGCTCATCAAGCTGCTGGCGCTGCTGGCCGTGGGCGTGATGGCGCTGGGCTGGTTCAGCCAGCGCGGCGACAGCGCCGTACAGGCCATCGGGCAACTGGTGGCCAGCACCACGCCGGTGGGTTTCTGGGCGCAAACGCTGCTGGCGTTTGCGGCCATCATTTGTCTGCCCCGGCAGTTCCACGTGGCGATTGTGGAGTGCGGCGATGCGGGCGATATCCGCCGCGCGCGCTGGTGGTTTGGCGGCTATCTGGCGCTCATCAGCCTGATGGTGTTGCCTATTGCGGCGGCGGGGCTGGCGCAGTTTGGCGTGGTCGCGCCCATTACGGTCGCACCCGACAGCTTCGTGCTGGCGCTGCCGCTGGCGGCCGGGCGTGAGTGGCTGGCGCTGGTGGCCTACATCGGCGGCTTTTCCGCCGCCACGGGCATGGTGGTGGTGGTTAGCGTGGCGCTGTCGAACATGGTGAGCAACGATTTGGTGATGCCGCTGTTGCTCAAGCGGCACTGGCGGCGTCGCCCGGAGCAAACGGAGCAGCCGGGGCAGGGCGATGGCGAAGACGCGGGCGCTGCCGTCGTGCAGCCAGGCCAGGCCGTGGTTCACACGCCGCTGGTGCTGTGGGTGCGTCGTGCGGCCATTGTGGCGCTGGCGATGCTGGCCTACGCCTATTCGCGCGGCATGGGCCAGCAAACGCAGCTAGCCAGCCTGGGCCTGATGGCGTTTGCGGCGGTGGCCCAGTTCGGCCCGGCGCTGGTGGCGGGGTTGTACTGGCAAGGGGCCAGCCGCCGGGGCGTGAAGGCGGGGCTGGCGGCCGGTTTTGCGGTGTGGGCCTACACCTTGCTGCTGCCCAGCCTGGCCGAGGGCGGCTGGATGGGCGCGCAATGGGTGGCGCAGTGGGTGGCCTATGGCCCGCTGGAGATCACGTGGTTGCGGCCGTACCAACTCTTTGGCACGGTGGGCTGGGACAGCATCACCCACGCTACCTTCTGGTCGCTGTTGGCCAATGTGGGGGCGATGCTGCTGGGATCGCTGCGCTGGCGCCCCAGCCTGGCCGAACAAATGCAGGCGCGGCCCTTTCTGGCGCCGTGGCAAGCGACCCCTGCGCCGGATTTGACGGCGCTGGCCTCGGGCGAAGCCCTGCCCTGGGCCGATAACACCACGCGCCGCCTGAAGGTGCAGGATTTGCAATGGGTGGCCAGCCACATCGTGGGCGCGCAGGCGGCGCAGCGTGCGTTCGAGGAGCATGCCCGCACCCAGGGGCGGACGCTGGCGGCCAGCCAGATGGCCGATCGCGCCTGGCTGCACTTCACCGAGCTGCTGCTCACGGGCGCGGTGGGCGCGGCGTCGGCGCGGCTGGTGATGACGCGCGCGCTGCAAGGCGCGGGCATGGAGCTGGCCGCCATCGTCAACGCGCTGGACGAGGCCGGGCAGGAGCTGCGCTTCAACCGCGACATCCTGCTGGCCATGCTCGAGCACATCGACCCCGGCATCAGCGTTGTCGATGCCGATATGCGCCTGGTGGCGTGGAACCGGCCTTACGAGCAGCTTTTCCAGTACCCCTCGGGCATGCTCTACGTCGGCCGCGACGTGGGCGCGCTGATTCGCTACAACCTGCAACACAACCCGCTGGGCCTGCCCGGCTTTGCCCAGCCGCCTGCCGACATGCAGGCCGAAGTGGACAAGCGCGTGGCCCTGATGCGCGCCGGGCGCAGCTACACCTACGTGCGCGAGCTGCGCGACGGGCGCTACATCGAAATGCGCGGCCACCCGCTGCCGCACGGCGGCTACGTCACCAGCTACAGCGACATCAGCGACTTCAAGCAGGCCGAGCGCGAGCTGCGCGAAATCAACGAAACGCTGGAGCAGCGCGTGGCCGAGCGTTCGCAAGAGCTGGCCGCCGCGCACGAATCGCGCTCGCGCTATCTCACTGCCATCAGCCACGACGTGCTCCAGCCCGTACACGCCGCGCGCCTGTTCGCCGCCGCCCTGCGCGAGGAGCAGCAGCCGCAGCACATGCGCCACCTGGCCGAGCGCGTGGACGCCTCGCTCAACGCCGCCGAAGACCTGCTCGACGGCGTGCTCGACATCTCCCGCCTGGACGCCGGCGCCATGCGCCCCCAATGGCAGCGTTTTGCCATCGCCCCCATGCTGCGCGAGCTGCACGCCCAATACGCGCCGCTGGCTGCCCAGCGGCAACTGCAATGGCGGCTGGCCTGCTCGCAGCGCCAAAGCCTCACCGTCCACAGCGACCCGCGCCTGTTGCGGCGCGTGCTGCAAAACTTCGTCGCCAACGCCCTGCGCTACACCCAGCGCGGCGGCATCTTGCTCAGCGCCCGCATCCAGGCAGGCGGCCTGCTGGTGCAGGTGTGGGATACCGGCCCCGGCATCCCTGAAGGCCACCTGGCGCGCATCTACGAAGAATTCCACCGCTACCAGCAAGTCTTTGATTGGGACGGGCGCGGCCTGGGGCTGGGCCTGTCCATCTGCCAGCGCATCGCCCGGCTGCTCGACCATCCCCTCTCGGCGCGCTCCGTCACCGGGCGCGGCAGCGTCTTTGCCATCCGCGTGCCGCTGGTGGGCGCCGCCACCCCGGAAGCCGTCCCCGCCCCCGTTCCCCATGAATGGGCCGGATACGCCGACCAGCCCGATCACCGGGCCGGACGCGCCGCCCCGCCTCAGCCCCCCGCCCAACCCGCCAACCTCCACGGCATGAGCGTGCTTTGCCTGGACAACGATCCCGAAATCCTGCAAGGCATGCAAACCCTGCTCACCCGCTGGGGCGTGCAAGCACACCTGGCGCAATCGGTGGAGCAAGCCCTGCGCCTGGCGCGCCAGCGCCCGCAACTGCACTGCATGCTGCTGGACTACCACCTGCACGAAAGCGCCACCGGGCTGGACGCGCTGGCGCTGCTGCGCGCCATCCACCCCCGCGTGCCCGCCGCCCTGGTTACCGCCGATGGCAGCGACGAACTGAAACAAAAAGCCAGCCAGCGCGACTGCACGGTGCTAACCAAACCCCTCAAGCCTGCCACGCTGCGCGCCTTGCTCATGGCCTACGCCAACAGTCGGGAATAAGCTGGCTTCCGATTGGGGGAATTACAAAACAAAAGAAAAACAACTTCAATAAATACATGCCATAATTGCATTATTTCTTTTCTTTTGATGTATAATATTT
>JAUMYU010000078.1 GCA_030528485.1 Comamonadaceae bacterium | reverse complement strand
CGCGCCAGGGCCGAAGTGTGCCGCCTGGCGGCGGGCGCCCGTGCAACAGCGATTTTCAGGCGTAAGCGGGCGTTTGGTGATTGGTTGCCATTTTTTGATGCAAGTTTGAGCAGGGACGGGCGATCAAGGCCGAAGGCGGCATGGACGCGGGCAACATGCCCACGCCCGCCTTCTCGCGCGGCGATAGTTCCCGCCCAAGTCGCAGATCGCCGTGAGCGTCGATCCCGTCAAATGCGCCGGGGCAGTTCCGGTTCTCCTGATTGACCTGCTTGTCCCGATGGCGCGGCCACGCTGCGGAGGGTACAACCGCCCGCGGTGGCAATCCGCACCAAAATACCAATCAAAGGAAAACATTGTTGAATCACATAATGCCTAAACAAGTGTTTTTTATTTCCTATTGATTTGTAATTTCAAGACCCCTCAGGCTGCGCCGGGCCAAATACCGCCTCCCACAACCGCCGACCGGCTTGTTGCAGGGCCTGGGCCTGCTCCAGCGCGAGCGTGGCGGGGCATTCGTCCAGCCGGGCGGTGTGCTGGCTGCGGCGCATGGCGCGGTAGCTGTCGGCGGCGGCGTAACCCAGGCCAGCGGGCAGCAGGCCAGCGTCTTCGGCCATGCACAGCAAGGCGGTGTTGCCCGCGTTGCGGATGAGCTGGCGGTGCTCGCCCGCGTGGGCCAGCACCAGGTATTGGGTGGCAAATTCGATGTCGATCATGCCGCCCGGGCTGTGTTTCAAATCGAACTGGCCGGGCGCGATGGGGCGGGCGTGGCGCATTTTTTCGCGCATGGCGACGATTTCCGCGCGCAAGGCGGCGCGGTCGCGTGGGGCGCAGATGACGGCTTCGCGCACGGCGTCAAAACGCTGGCGCAATTGCTCGCAACCGTGGACGAAGCGCGCCCGCGTCATGGCCTGGTGCTCCCAAGTCCAGGCGGTGTTGCTGCCGCGCTGCTGCTGATAGTCGGCATAGGCTTTGAAGCTGGTGACCAGCAGGCCGGAGTTGCCATTGGGGCGCAGGGCGGTGTCGATTTCGTAGAGCGTGCCCTCGGCGGTGGCGGTGCTCAGCCAGGCGATGAGCTTGCGCACCAGGCTGGCATAGACCTGGGGGGCATCCTCATGCTCGTCGTCATAGACGAAAACAATGTCCAGATCGCTGCCGTAGCCCAGCTCTTTGCCGCCAAGCTTGCCGTAGCCGATGATGGCAAATTGCGGCGCCTCGCGGTGGCGCTTGCGCAAATACGGCCAGCACCAGGCGCAGGCGGTTTGCAGCACGGTGTCGGCCAGGGCGCTGAGGTCGTCGGCCACTTCTTCCACGGTGATGCGCCCGTCCACATCGCGCGCCAGGGTGCGGAAGGTTTCGGCATGCTGGGCGCGGCGCAGCACGTCCATCAGGGCTTCTTCGTCGGCCTCGCCGGTTTCGCGCAGGCTGTCGCGGCGGCGTTGCAGCTCGTCGAGAAACCACTCAGGGTCAAAGCGTTCGCGCAGCATGGCGCCGCTGGCCAGCTCATCCACCACGCCGGGGTGGGTGTGCATGTAGCGCAGCGGCCATTTGCTGCTGCCCAGCAGTTGCAGCAGGCGGGCGTGGATGGCGGGGCGCTCCATCAGCAAGGCGAAATAGATTTCGCGCCCCAGCAGCGATTCCATCCAGTCGCAAAACCGCGTGGCAGCCGCGGGCGTGGCCTCGCCCGCGGCCAGGCGCTGGCCGGTGGCTGCCAGCAGCGCCAGCGCGCGCGCGCGCGCGCCCTCGCGCAGGGTTTGAAAGCGCGCCAAATCGGTGCGTGTGCGCAAGTGCTCGGCCATCACGGGCGGCACTTGCGCCAGCAATTGCGTGAAGGAGGCAGGCACGTTTTGCAGGTTGCGCCGACCGTGGGTGTTTTCGTGGACGAAGGTTTCATCCTCATCGGCGCGGCCCTGCCGGGCGCCCAGCAGGGCGTCGAACTCTTGCGCCACGCGCTCGCGATGCGCCGCCAGGGCTTGCAGATAGCTGGCGGTATCGGCAAAGCCCATGCTGGCGGCCAGCCAGGCCAGATCGGCGCTTTGGGTGGGCAGGATGTGGGTTTGCTGATCGTCCAGGTATTGGATGCGGTGCTCGCTTTGGCGCAAAAAGATGTAGGCCTGCTGCAACTGGGCGGCGGTGGCCTCGGGCATCAAATCGGCGCGCGCCAGGCGCTCCAGCGCCTCCAGCGTGGGGCGGCAGCGCAGCTCGGGGAAGTTGCCGCCGCGCACCACTTGCAGCAACTGCACGATGAATTCGATCTCCCGGATGCCGCCGCGCGCAATCTTCAAATCGTTGGCGCGCTCGGGCCGCCCGGCGCTGCGGGCGCTGGCGTGTTCGCGGATCTGGCGGTGCAAATCGCGCAGGGCGTCGAAGATGGCGTAGTCCAGATAGCGGCGGAACACGAACGGCAGCACCGTCTCGCGCAGCTTGAGCACGCCGGGCATGCGCACGCATTTGCCGGGCGCAACAACGCGGCTTTTGAGCCAGGCAAAGCGTTCCCACTCGCGCCCGTGCACCAGGAAATACTGGTGCAGCGCCCCCAGCGAGATCGTGGGCGGCCCCGATTTGCCATGCGGGCGCAAGGCCAAGTCCATGCGGAAAACAAAGCCGTGTTCCGTGGCATCGCCCACCAGCGTCTGGATGTGGCGCACCAAATGCGCGAAATACTCCTGGTTGCTGATGACGCCACGGCCATCGTCGCGCCCGCTGGTCTGGCCCTCGCGCTCATAGACGTAAATCAAGTCGATGTCGCTGGAGACATTCAACTCGCGCGCGCCCAGCTTGCCCATGCCCACTACCCAAAATTGCACGGGGCGGCCTTGCTCGTCACAAGGCTGACCATAGCGCGCCTGCAATTGGGCCTGGCCCCAGGCGCAGGCGTGATCGAGCGCCAGCTCGGCCAGGGCCGTCATGCTGTGCACCACCTCCTGCATGGGCGCACCCTGCTCCACATCGCGCTCGATCAAGCGCACCAGCACCAACTGCCGCAAGATGCGCAAGGCCTCGCCCAGCGGGCGCTGCGCCAGCAACGCTTGCAAAGCCTGCTCCATGCACTCGCGCGTGGCCTGGCCTGGCGGCAGCAGCGCCCATTCCTGGGCATAACGGCGCTGAATGCGCTGGTAATAACGGGAATGGGCAGCAAGGGCAGTCATCAGCAAATTCCGCAAAAAACAGAAAAAGGGCGCAATTGGCGCATGTTAGCGCACATTTAACGCAACATGAGGTTGATTTGAATATCCTCCCAAGCCCGCTGGGCAGGGTGCATTTTTTTGTTTTGGCGCTCTTGAAAGACCATTTTTCAGCCCTATCATTAGCACTCGTTGCGGGCGAGTGCTAATGAAAAAGCACCGCCCGCACCTACTGTTTTAACCCTCAACCCCATCTATAGAGATCAAGCTCTCAGGAGAGAAACATCATGGCATTGCGTCCTCTGCACGATCGCGTGATCGTCAAGCGTCTGGAAAACGAAACCACCACAGCTTCGGGCATCGTCATCCCCGACAACGCCGCTGAAAAGCCCGATCAAGGTGAAGTGCTGGCCGTTGGCCCCGGCAAGCGCGACGACGATGGCGACCGCCTGGCAATGGATGTGAAAGTGGGCGACCGCGTGCTGTTTGGCAAGTACAGCGGCCAGTCCGTCAAGGTCGATGGCCAGGAAGTGCTGGTGCTCAAGGAAGAAGACATCTTCGCCATCGTCGAGAAGTAATCGGCCAATCCCTTCGCCTCGGCGCTTGACCGCTTGGGTCGGGCGCATTTTCTTACCCCCTCAATCTGTTCCGTCGAGCCGTTGCTCGACGCCCCCGGAGAAATCAAATGGCAGCAAAAGACGTAGTTTTCGGCACCGATGCACGCACCCGCATCGTCGAAGGTGTCAACATCCTGGCCAACGCCGTGAAAGTCACCCTCGGCCCCAAAGGCCGCAACGTGGTGCTGGAACGCTCCTTCGGCGCCCCCACCGTGACCAAGGATGGTGTGTCCGTGGCCAAGGAAATCGAGCTCAAGGACAAGCTCCAGAACATCGGCGCGCAACTGGTCAAGGAAGTGGCTTCCAAAACCAACGACATCGCCGGTGACGGCACCACCACCGCCACCGTGCTGGCCCAATCCGTGGTGCGCGAGGGCCTGAAGTACGTGGCCGCCGGCCACAGCCCCATCGAAGTCAAGCGCGGCATCGACAAGGCCGTCGCCGCCCTGGTGGATGAGCTGAAAAAGCAATCCAAGCAAATCACCACCTCCAAGGAAATCGCCCAGGTCGGCTCCATCTCCGCCAACAGCGATGAGGACGTGGGCAAGATCATCGCCGAAGCCATGGACAAAGTGGGCAAGGAAGGCGTGATCACCGTGGAAGAAGGCAAGAGCCTGAACAACGAGCTGGACGTCGTTGAAGGCATGCAGTTCGACCGCGGCTACCTCAGCCCCTACTTCATCAACAACCCCGACAAGCAAGTGGCAGTGCTGGACAACCCCTTCGTGCTGCTGTTCGACAAGAAGATCAGCAACATCCGCGACCTGCTGCCCACGCTGGAAGCCGTCGCCAAGGCTGGCCGTCCGCTGCTCATCATCGCCGAAGACGTTGAAGGCGAAGCCCTGGCTACGCTGGTGGTCAACACCATCCGCGGCATCCTCAAAGTCGTCGCCGTCAAGGCCCCCGGCTTTGGCGACCGCCGCAAGGCCATGCTGGAAGACATCGCCATCCTCACCGGCGGCAAGGTCATCGCCGAAGAAGTGGGCCTGAGCCTGGAGAAAGTCACCCTGGCCGACCTGGGCCAGGCCAAGACCATCGAAGTCGCCAAGGAAAACACCACCATCATCGATGGCGCCGGCAAGGCCGAAGACATCGAAGCGCGCGTCAAGCAAATCCGCGTGCAGATCGAAGAAGCCACCAGCGACTACGACCGTGAGAAGCTGCAAGAGCGCGTGGCCAAGCTCGCTGGCGGCGTGGCCGTGATCAAGGTCGGCGCAGCCACCGAAGTGGAAATGAAAGAGAAGAAAGCCCGCGTGGAAGACGCCCTGCACGCCACCCGCGCTGCTGTGGAAGAAGGCATCGTCGCCGGCGGCGGCGTGGCCCTGCTGCGCGCCAAGGCCGCCGTAGAAGGCAAGATCAAGGGCGACAACGCCGAGCAGGAAGCCGGTGTGCGCCTGATCCTCAAAGCCATCGAAGCGCCGCTGCGCGAAATCGTGGCCAACGCTGGCGGCGAACCTTCCGTGGTGGTCAACAAGGTGTACGAAGGCACGGGCAACTTCGGCTTCAACGCCGCCAACGACACCTATGGCGACATGCTGGAGCTGGGCATTCTGGACCCCACCAAAGTCACCCGCACCGCGCTGCAAAACGCCGCTTCCGTGGCCTCGCTGCTGCTGACGACCGAAGCCGTCGTGGCCGAAGCTCCGAAGGACGACGCCCCCGCAGCGCCTGCCATGCCCGACATGGGCGGCATGGGCGGCTTCTGATAGGCAAGCTCACGCGCACAGAGTGCGCCATGCGCTTTTGACCGGCGCATGACATCCCTGAATACCCCGGCACAGCTTCAGGCTGCGCCGGGGTTTTCATTTATTCTCCAGACCAAAAGAAAGCCGAACCCAATATATATAAAGAAAATTGATACGTATTTTTTCTCAAGATATGCAAATTCAAAAATTCACAACAATTGCATTGACAGCGCCAACCAATCGAAATAGCATGACACTTCCCCTTGATACTTTCACTCAATGGAAAACATGAACGAAAATTTCATGAGGTTTCTTCAAGTTGTTTTTCACAAAGAAGATTATCCATGTCGATTGCATTGCAAATGAAACACACACCTCATGACACCGACTACCCGTTCACAAACGCCAACATCGAATTCCATTCAGCTACGGGTGTTCAGTCAAAAATATCAGGAAAACCAAATCCAAATGGTTGCTGGTACGAAGCGCCTGCGCTCCCCAAGGGTATTTCGGAAAACAGCAACCGCTTGACGGTGGCCTTGGGTGTCAGTTTCTGGAATGGCTATCTGGACAAAGGCCATTTTGTTTTGGGAGTGCGCCATAAAAAACACAATTACGAGGGCCCCGGAGACAACAGGTGTGGCGCCATCATCGTGGGTAACTGGGGATCAGGCCACCAACGGGCAGCCGCCATTGAAGAGCCGGAAATCAACAAAATTGCAGACAACACTTTCAAAAACAAACTTCATCACGAGGTTTCGAATGTCATTCAGGAAAACAGGCGTTACCGACTGATCATAGACAGCATCGTCAACAATGGTCACGTCGCCTATGAAGCCCGCATCAAAGACCACAGCACAGGGCAAATCGTTTACCAGTCACCGGGAATCATTTTTTCCTCATTCACGCACAACTACGACTTGAGTGCACGCGGCATCATCATTGCCACAATTCCCGGCAACCAACAAGACCCCAACCCCGGAGCAGGCTCCTATTCCAACCTGACCAGTTACTGGACGGAAGACGTTATCGCCATCCCCAATCCGTAACTTCGCTCAAGCAACGGCCGCAAGGCCGTTGCTTGATTCATTTTCAATATATATCGCGAGGAAAATAACCATGCAACGCAGCTTTTTGTTTGCCGCAGCTTTTGCAGGATTGGTCAGCGCCTGTGGCGGCGGCAGCGAAGATAATCCAACAAACGGCGGCAATGGAAATCCCCCTCCTCCAGTTTTCCGCTCCAACGTAGTGTGCGATTTGTACGTACCGGAACTTTCCAATGAGCAGCCTCTGCATATTCGCCGCGTTGCCAATCAGGTTCAGCCCCTCGATTGGAGCCATCGATCCGGGCGTTACTCCGGATTTGCCGCTTTTGGCCGCCCCGATTCCGTCGTGCAGCGACCAGAGGATCGCAGCATTTCCCTGGCCCCTTGGGATGCCTCCCTGCCCCACTTGCAGGAAATGCGCATCCAGATAGAAGCGCCACTGATGCATAAATCGGCCGCGTGCATGCGGCACTTGAAGCACATCAGAAAAGACGAGTCACTCGCCACCTTGCCCATCTTACCTATTGGATCGCTGACGCCAGGATCAACCCCGCAGCCCCTGGATCAACTCTATATCCTTGAGGGTTTTAGTCTTTTATGGTCCCATTTTCCACTTACCCGGATCCATGTTTCATTCCTCATCGATCCGGAGAAATATTTCATCCCCAATATCGGCGAAAAACATATTCAAATTTGCCAGTCTTACGCACGCCTCTTCGGCCCGCAATCGGCGACCTGCGAACCGGCCAGGCTTTCGGTCGCTGGCGGGGGGATCCTGGCTGAGGCCAGCTTCCCGCTGGCCAACTCCATACCGCCCGCATTCAGCCGGCCAGATGATCCTCATCAGCTGCAAGCCAGGTTTTACCTGGTTGCTCCACAACCGCGCGGATTCGAAACGCGCTTTCAGGAGTAAGGGCGGAGTAAGGGCGCTACCAGCGATCCATTTGCCGCTTGATGTCGGCCAACGTCCGAGGGCTCGCCGTGTGAGGGCATGGGACAATCACCCCCCATGACCCCACAGCAGTACGTCGAGCAAAAAGCGGCCCAATCGGGCAGCAGTTTTTATTACGCCTTTCGCTTTTTGCCGCCCCAGCGGCGTGCTGCCATTACGGCGTTTTACGTGTACTGCCGCGAAATCGACGATGTGGTCGATGAGGTCAGCGATGCGGGCGTGGCCGCGGCCAAGCTGCAATGGTGGCGCGGCGAAGTGGCGCAAGCCTACGCGGGCCAGCCCACGCACCCGGTGATGCAGGCTTTCATGCCTGCGGCGCAGGCTTACGGGATCGAGGCGGCGCACCTGCTGGCCGTCATCGAAGGCTGCGAGATGGATTTGCAGCAAACACGCTATCTGGATTTCCCCGCACTGCGGCGCTATTGCCATTTGGTGGCGGGCGTGGTGGGCGAGGTTTCGGCGCGCATTTTCGGCTGCCGCCCCGAAGATGTGGCGCAGACCACGCAGTACGCCCACACGCTGGGGCTGGCGCTGCAATTGACCAACATCATCCGCGACGTGGGCGAAGACGCCATGCGCGGGCGTATTTATCTGCCGATCAACGAGTTGCAACGCTTTGAGGTCAAGGCGCATGAAATCCTCCAGCGCGAATACTCCGAGCGCTTCACCGCGCTGATGCGTTTTCAGGCCGGGCGCGCCCAGCAGTTTTACGACCAGGCGCTGAATACCCTGCCCGCCGCCGAGCGGCGCGCCCAAAAACCCGGCCTGATGATGGCGCACATCTACCGCACGCTGCTGCGCGAGATCGAGCGCAGCGACTTTCGCGTACTGCACCAGCGCATCCAGCTCACGCCCTTGCGCAAGCTCTGGCTGGCCTGGCAGGTGCAGGCCCTGGGCCGCATGCCGCGCTGAGTGGCGCGCCTTGTACGCCGTGCCTTG
>JAUMYU010000077.1 GCA_030528485.1 Comamonadaceae bacterium | reverse complement strand
CCACGCCCGGCGGCACGCGGTGCGTGAGCAGCTCCATCAGGAAGTCTTCCTCGCCGGCGGGCGGGTTCTTGATGAGCTCGATCAGCTCGGCGGTCTGCTTGGCGTCCAGCGGCAGCGGCGGGATGCCGAGCGCGGCGCGCTCGGCGGCGTGTTGGCGGTACTCATTGAGCATGTTTTTTCTCCTGGGGCTGATGGTTATGGGGTTCACGAATCACCGGGTCTCTGTGCCCGACGCTCGGTGAGCGGCAGCGCCCAAATAGCGCTGCGGGAATGGGTTATTTCTTGGCTTGGGATTTGGCAGCAGCCTTGGCCTTGGCGGGGGCCTTGGCTTTGGCCTTGGTCGCTACCTTCCTGGCTGGCTGCGCCGCCTGGGTTTTGGCCTGGGCTGCAGCTTGCGCGCGGGCTTGTTCCGCCTCGTGCGCAGCCAACCTGGAAACCGGAATGCATTCGTTGGCCAGGCGTTTGCTCTTGGCCTGGTCAATCAGCATGGCGCGGCCAGAGACTTGCAGCCAAATGACTTTTTGCGCCATGTTCTCCAGCCGAATGGCGCCGCTGGGCACCACGGTGGGCACCATGTGGTAGGTAAAGTTTTTACCCTTGATGATGAATTCACGCGGATTGCCCGGAGCTTCGCTGACGCTGAGCACCAGCGAATCGCGGCACTGGAAGTCCTCCTTGATGACCCGGCTGATCACGTAGTCCACACCCGTCAAATGGGTTGCCGCAGGCGCCTGGGCAGCAGCCTGTCCAGGCGCGGGCGGATAGGCAGTGGCTTTGTCTTGCGGGGCGTCGCCAGGCTTGGCCGACAGCGTGGCGAAATTACAGCCGGCCAAAACGGCGCTGGCCAGGATCAGGGAAGAAAAATGCAAAAAGGCTCGCATGGCAGAGTCAATGGTTGGCGTGGGATCAATAGCTGGATTGGCTCAACCACCTTCAGGCTGCAGCCACGCTTTCAGGAAATCGGGCAAGGCTTGCCCCGTGTGGTGCGCCCGCTCAATGACTTGCCAGTAATAGCGGTAGCTGGCGCGGTCGTGCAAGACGCCCTGGTGGCTGATGGGCGCCCATTGTGCAACAAGCGCCTTTTCCAGGATTTGCACTGCGGCATCCAGCTCGGCCTGCTCGGGGGAAAAAGCCTGCACGATGGGGCGAATTTGCGACGGATGGATGCTCCACATCCGCGTATAGCCCAGCTCGCGGCTGGCCTTGCGCGCAGCAGCGTGCAAAGCGGATGTATCCGAAAACTCCGTCACCACGCAATGCGAGGGCGTTTTGCCAAAGGCGTGACAGGCGGCCGCCAACTCCAGTTTGGCACGCAGCACCAACGGGTGCTGGAACTGCCCCGGCATGCCCAGCGCGTCCGCGCCAATGGCGCCGCCGTGGGCAGAGACAAAATCCATCAAGCCAAAGCTGATGGACTGGATGCGCGCATGCGCCGCGATGGCAAAGGCGTTGTGTACGCCTAGCGATGACTCAATCAAAACGTGCAGGGGCAGGTGTGCGCCGCCAGCGGCATCGACCTCGCGCACGGCGCGCTCCACATCGGCCAAGGTATCGACCTTGGGGATCATCACATGGCACAGGCGCGCCCCAGCCTGCGACACGATGGTGTGCACATCTTCGGCGAACGCGGGGTGATCGATGGCGTGCACGCGCACGGCCACGCGCATACCCGGCGCGGCTTCCTGCGTCAACGCCACAACCAGTGCGGCATGTTCGCGCTCGCCGCCTACTGGCGCGCCATCTTCACAGTCCAGCGTGACATCAAACACGCACGCGCCGAATTCCTGCGCCATCTCGGCCTGCAATTGCAGGCTTTTGCGCATGCGCGCCTCCACACCGCTGTAGTGGTCGCACACAGGCAACAACCAGGCCGACGCCTGGGCGCCAAGGAGAACGTCGCGGGGATGGGCAGATGCGGCAGACATGAAGGGCAGGCAAAGAATGGCGCAACAAGAAGGGGCCGCTGCCAAGCAGCGGCTCAAGGCGAAAAACGCGCGCTACGCCCCACACTCGCACGCAGCCGAGCGGGCGCAGCCAGCGTTGGCTTACAGCAGATGCTTGACGCCGTCTTGCTCGGCTTGCAGCTCGGCCAGGGTCTTGTCCAGGCGCTCCTGACTGAAAGCGTCGATTTCCAAGCCTTCAACGATCTTGTACTTGCCGTTCTCGGTGGTCACGGGGAAGCCGAAGATCACGTCCTTGGGGATGCCGTATTCGCCGTTGGAGGGCACGCCCATGGTGACCCACTGGCCCTTGGAACCCAGCGCCCAGTCGCGCATGTGGTCGATGGCGGCATTGGCGGCGCTGGCGGCCGAGGAAAGGCCGCGCGCCTCGATGATGGCCGCGCCGCGCTTGCCCACGGTGGGCAGGAACACGTTGGCGTTCCACTCCTGGTCGTTGATGGTGTCCTTGACAGACTTGCCGCCGATGGTGGCAAAGCGGTAATCGGCGTACATGGTGGGCGAGTGGTTGCCCCAGACGGTGAGTTTTTCGATCTCGCCGACCTTGCCGCCGGTTTTCTCGGCGATCTGGCTGGCGGCGCGGTTGTGGTCCAGGCGCAGCATGGCGGTGAAGTTCTCGCGCGGCAGGTCGGGTGCGCTCTTCATGGCGATGTAGGCGTTGGTGTTGGCCGGGTTGCCCACCACCAGTACTTTCACGTCGCGGCTGGCGACTTTGTTCAGGGCCTTGCCCTGGGCGGTGAAGATCTGGGCGTTGGCGACCAGCAGGTCGGCGCGCTCCATGCCGGGGCCGCGCGGACGGGCGCCCACCAGCAGGGCGTAGTCGGCATCCTTGAAGGCCACTTCAGGATCACCCGTAGCCACAATGCCTTCGAGCAGCGGGAAGGCGCAGTCTTGCAGCTCCATGATCACGCCTTGCAGCGCCTTCTGGGCTTTTTCGTCGGGAATTTCCAGCAATTGCAGGATCACGGGCTGATCCTTGCCCAGCATTTCGCCAGAGGCGATACGGAACAACAGGGCGTAACCAATCTGGCCGGCGGCACCGGTCACCGCAACGCGAGCGGCTTTTTTGCTCATACAAAGACTCCACAGTGGGTTAAGAGAAAAAACGGCGCGCATTGCCCCCCGTTCCAGAAAGAAAGCGGAAAAAGAGAGCGGCCCGTGGCGCACTGGGCGCAGTGGCGCACGCTGGCAATGGCGGCGCGGGATTTTACTCCGCTTTTGCCCAAGTCTTATATAAGACATCTGGCAAACCCTAGCGCACGTCATGCGCCCGCGCTCCTGCGCAAGGGCATTCTTTGGTTCTTGTCCAGTGCGGCGAAGCCAATTTCGGTTCCAATGACGCCATGCTGCGATTTCCCCGCCGGCGGCGTGCCGCCGGCCTGCTTACCCCGTTTGCCTGGATGCTTGTTCTAGGGCTGGTTGGCGTCTTGCCGGCGTCGCTTCAGCCTGCACGCGCATCTGCGCCAGCACATGCGCAAACAGCCGAGCCACCCCCGGTTCGCATCGGCGTGCTGGCGTTTCTGGGCGAGCAGGCTGCCCGCCAGGAGTGGGAGCCACTGGCCGATTACCTCAGCCAGGCGCTGCCCCAGGCCCGTTTCACCATGCAATACCTGGGGCTGGGGGCGTTGCGCCAGGCTGTTGAACAAAAGCAGGTGGACTTTGTACTGACCAACCCCGGCCAGTATGTGGAGCTGGAGGTGGCTTTTGGCGTCAGCCGCATCGTCACCCTCGCGCACGGGCGCACACCCACCTCCCACCAAGGGGTGGCTGCCACCGTGGTCGCGGCGCGAGCGCGCACCGATCTGGAGCGGCTGCAAGACCTGCGCGGCCAAACGCTGGCGGCCATCTCCTCCGAGGGCTTTGGCGGCTACCAGATCATCTGGCGCGAGCTCGATGCGCTGGGCATCGACCCCCAACGGGATTTGCGCATGCAATTTGTCGGCTACCCCATGCAGCAGGTGCTGCGCGCCATCGACTTGCGCCAGGCCGATGCGGGCATCGTACGCGCCTGCTTGCTGGAAACCGTGCCCAACTGGCGCCAGCACTACAAGGTGGTGGCCGGGCAATTCGAGCCTGCGCTGGGCTGCGCCGTCTCCTCGCCGATGTATCCCAACTGGCCCCTGGCCAGCCTGCGCCACACGCCTGGCGAGCTGGCGCGCGCGGTCGCCATCGCATTGCTGAAGATGGATCCGCAGCAGCATGGACTGGGCTGGACGGTGCCGGCCGACTACCAATCCATTCACGACGTCTTCCGCCAATTGCGCATCGGCTCTTACGACTACCTGCGCGCCACCAGCTTGCAGCACACCATCCAGGCCTATTGGCCTTACGTGCTGTTTTGCCTGCTGGCCCTGCTGTGCTGGGCGGCCTACACCCTGCGGGTCGAATACCTGGTGCGCAAACGCACCGCCGCGCTGGAGCGGGCCTTGTTCGAGCGCGAGGCGCTGCAACAGCGCATGCGCGCGCACCAGGAGCAGGTGGATCACCTCTCGCGCCTGTCCGTGCTGGGCGAGCTTTCCAGCACGCTGGCGCACGAGATCAACCAACCGCTGGCGGGCGTGAGCAACTACGCGCAAAGCCTGCTGCGCCGCCTGGACAACGGCCGCCTCAACGACGAAGCCGTGCGCGAGGCCTCCACCCAGATCGTCACCCTCTCGCACACCGCAGCGGGCATCCTCAAGCGCATCAAGGGCTTTGTGCGCAAACGCCCCAGCACGCGCGAAGATTGCGACCCCGCCGCCCTGGTGCGCGATGCCATCGCCCTCTTTAAGGGCATGCAACTGCACCCGCCGCAAATGGAGGTCAATGGCGCGCTCGCCCCGCACGTGCGCGTCAAGGCCGACCCGCTGCAAATCCAGCAAATCCTGCTCAACTTCTTCAAAAACGCGCAAGACGCCATGCAGGCCCAGCCCCCCGATACGGCGCGCATCCACATCCAACTGGATGCGCGGGACGGCTGGCTCTGGATTCACGTGCGCGACTGGGGCGCGGGCATGAGCGACGCGCAAATGCAGCGCCTGTTCGAATCGTTTTACACCACCAAGGCAGACGGCCTGGGCCTGGGCCTGTCGATCTGCAAAAGCATTGCCGAAGCCCACGGCGGGCAACTGCAAGCCACGCGCCCAGACAGCGGCCCAGGCATGGTTTTCTCATTGAGTTTGCCCACCGTATGAACCCCACAGAACAACCCACGATTTACCTGGTGGACGACGACGCGGCCTTTCGCCGCTCCGTGGTCTTTCTGCTTGACTCCGTAGGCTGGCAGGTGCAGCAATACGACAGCGCGCAAGCCTTTCTCAATGCCCACGCGCAGCAGCCCGCCGACATCGGCTGCCTGCTGCTGGATATCCGCATGCCCGTCATGAGCGGGCTGGCCTTGCAGCAGCACCTCATCACCCGCGGCTGGGCCGTGCCCATCGTGTTCATGACCGGGCACGGCGACATCGAAATGGCCGTGCAAGCCATGAAAGCGGGCGCGCACGACTTTCTGGAAAAGCCCTTCAAAGACCAGGTGCTGCTCGATGCCGTGGCCAGCGCCGTCGAGCACATGCGCGCCGCCCGGCAAAGCCACAGCCGCAAAAGCGCCGCCCAGGCCCTGCTCGACCGCCTCTCGCCGCGCGAACGCGAAGTCGCCCGCCTCATCGCCCAAGGCCACCCCAACAAAGCCGTGGCCCGCATGCTGGAGATCAGCGAGAAAACCGTGCACGTACACCGCCAGCACGTGCTGGAGAAAACCGAAACCGCCAACGCCGCCGAACTCACCCGCCTGTTCTTGCTGGCCGACGAGAATGGGCTGGACTAGATTTACCAATCAAAAGAAATTTGATATCAATAAAATCATGCCATAAAAAGGATATTTTCTATCCTATTGATTGGTAAAATGTCACATCAGGCCTGCGGCCGCAAAAAAGCATCCACATCAAACCGGCCTTGCACGCGCGTCAGCTCCTCGTGCAGGTGTACGGCGTAAGAATCGGTCATACCCGAAACCATGTCGGTGAGCAGCAGGCATTCGCGGTAGCGCAGCGGCAGTTTTGCGTCTTGCGGCGAGGGGTTTTCGAAGATGCGCCGGTAGTTTTCCGACATGCGTTCGTACACGTAGCGCGTGAACGGGTGGCGGCGGCGCGAGGCGGGGTTGGCGGCGTCTTCGCGATCGACGATGGCGGCCCAGAACATGCCCATCAAATCGCCGATGACGTTAAAGCCTTGCAGTTCCACGGCCAGCACCGTGCGGTGGTGGTAGGCGTGGGCGATGGAAAATCGCTTGAGCGCGGCGCACAACTGGCGCGCCTCGCTCAGCTCCAGCAAAGGCTTGGGCTGCGTGCCCTCGCACAGTGCGCGCTCGTGCGCCACAAAAGCGGCGGTGACAGCGCGCACCATCGCGCCGATGGCAAAAATCCGAAGGCGCTGCATGGAGATGTCGTTGAGCTCGGCGGGCGAGAGCCGGTGGCGGGCGTTTTGCTGGCTTTGGTGCTGCTGGTGCTTTTGCAGGCTGTGCTCGACCACGCGCGCGGTGACGGCGTCGCCTGCGGCGTGCACGGCGAGGAAGTTCATCAGGTCGGAGAACGAGGCCAGTCCTTTTTTCACCGCGTCTTCGGCGTCAAGCACGACGTAGGCCATGTCGTCGCACGCTTCCATCAGGTAGGCCAGCGCGTGGCGGCGGCCTGCACCCAGGCCGGTGGCGCGCCAGACTTGCTCGGCGGCGGCTTGCTCGGCGGCGAAAAAGCCGTGTTTCTTGCGGGCGGCGCAGCCGCCGTCCGCCTGATGCGAGGCGGTGGGGTATTTCATCAGGGCGGCGAGGCTGGCGTAGGTCAAGTCCAGCCCGTAGTCGTCGTCGATGAGTTGCAGGCGGGAGACGAGCCGGAAGGCTTGGGCATTGCCCTCAAAGCGCAGAAAGTCCTGCCGGTGCTGGGCATCGTTCAGCCCGTGCAGCACGGCCTTTTGATGGGTGTGGAACCAGTGCTGCATGGCGTCCTCGCCCTGGTGACCAAAGGGCGGGTTGCCAAGGTCGTGGGCCAGACCGACGGTGGCCAGCAGCGCGGGGATGTTGCGCTGGGCGTTGGGCACATCGGCGGCGATGCGGTGGTGAAAGACGAGTGCGGTGCCGATACTGCGGCCGAGGTTGGAGACTTCGTGCGAGTGCGTCAGCCGCGTGCGCACGCTGTCGTTGCGGTCCAGCGGAAAAACCTGGGTTTTATCGGCCAGACGGCGCACGGGGGTGGAAAAGAGGATGCGGTCGTAATCGCGCTCGATTTCGGTGCGGGTTTCGTCGGTGGCGGCTGGCTGCGCTGGCGACGGTTCCTGCGGCTGCGGTTGCAGGCTGTCTTTCTTGCGACGGCCTTCAGCCAGGAGGGTGGCCCAGGTGGTCATCGGTGGTGTCTCCCAATGGGTTTTTCAGCCTTGCGCGGCGCGCTCGCCCTGCCCGCCCAGCGCGGCCAGCAGTTTGGCGTGGATGCCGCCAAAGCTGCCGTTGCTCATGCACACGATGTGGTCGCCCGCGCGGGCGTTGGCGGCAATGGCGTGCACGAGGGCGTCGATGTCGCCGTGGGTGTGCGCCCGCTCGCCCAGCGGGGCGAGGGCGGCGGCCACGTCCCAGCCCAGTTGCGGGTTGTAGGCCCAGATTTGGTCGGCCGCTTGCAGGGCGGCAGGCAGTTGCGCGGCCATGGCGCCGAGTTTCATGGTGTTGCTGCGCGGCTCGAACACGGCGATGACGCGCTCGCGCCCCGGCAGGCGGCGACGCAGGCCCTGCAAGGTGGTGGCGATGGCGGTGGGGTGGTGGGCGAAATCGTCGTACACGGCCACGCCGCCTGCCACGCCGCGCAGCTCCATGCGGCGGCGCACGTTTTTGAAGCGGCCCAGCGCGCGCGCGGCATCGGCGGGGCAGATGCCGGCGTGCTCGGCGGCGGCGATGGCGGCCAGGGCGTTGAGCTGGTTGTGGCGGCCGCCCAAATCCCAGCGCACTTCGCCCACGGGGGCCTCGCCATAGAGCACCTGGAAGTGCTGGTCGCTGCCGCTGGCGCTGTAGGCGCCGGGCGCGGCGATGCCGAAGTGGCGCAGCTCGCTCCACACGCCTTGCTCCAGCACGCGGGCGAGGTTGGCGTCCGCGCCGTTGGCAATGATGCGCCCGCGCCCGGGCACGGTGCGGATGAGGTGGTTGAACTGCCGCTCAATGGCGGCGAGGTTGTCGAAGATGTCGGCGTGGTCGAACTCCAGATTGCCCAGCACCAGCGTGCGCGGGCGGTAGTGCACGAATTTGCTGCGCTTGTCGAAGAAGGCGGTGTCGTACTCGTCCGCTTCGATGACGAAATGGCTGCTGTGCCCCGGCTGCACGGCGCGGCCCAGGCGCGCCGAGTGCGGGAAATTTTGCGCCACGCCGCCGATGAGAAAACCGGGGTTGGCGCCGCAGTCCTCCAATATCCAGGCCAGCATGGCGCTGGTGGTGGTTTTGCCGTGCGTGCCGGCCACGGCCAGCACGTGGCGCCCTTGCAGCACGTGCTCGGCCAGCCATTTCGGCCCGCTGGTGTAGGTCAGGCCCTGTTCGAGGATGGACTCC
>JAUMYU010000007.1 GCA_030528485.1 Comamonadaceae bacterium | reverse complement strand
CGACGATCCAGCGTTTTGGCATGACTTTGAAGGTATGCAGCTCGCTGCGCTTGGCGATCTGCACGTTGACGCGCTCTCCCAAAATGGCTTGCACACCCTGTGCAAAAGGTTTGCCCACGTAGCCACTGTCACACAGCAAACTTTGTACGCGCTTGAGTGCGGGGCTACAACGCATGAGCGCCTGTAGCGCGCCTTGGCGATCCGTCACATTGGCTGTGGTCACAGCAATGGCGTGGGGTAGGCCTTGGCTATCGACGGCGATGTGACGTTTGATACCCGAGACTTTCTTGCCTGCGTCATAGCCTTTATGACCGGCAGTATCACTGTTCTTCACGCTCTGCGCGTCCACGATCAAGAAGGTGCTGTGCGTGGGCGGGTGCTCTTGCGTGCGCTCCCCAGCAAAGGAGGTACACGCTCAAATTGCTCCGGGCTAATGTCGCTTGGGTATTTCAAAGAGCATAGCAAAATAAACAAAAAGATTTTGAACAGGTTCTGAGGGCCACTGGCAACAACAACGCCATCATGTGCGATAATTCGCGGTTTGCTTTACGGGGCCTAAGCCGTTAGGGATCGAGCGCTGGTTTTTGCGCAAGCACAACCCCATGCTCGGTTTTGCGGACTTTCGCCTTCTCGACTCGTCGGCCTGGTTTAAAGCCTATTTCAAGGCTCTTGTTACAGCCCGTCGAAACTCCGCAGATTTATCCAAAACTTCCCAGAGGTCATTCTTATGAAACGCACCTATCAGCCCTCCAAAATCCGCCGCGCCCGCACTCATGGCTTTCTCGTGCGCATGAAAACACGGGGTGGTCGCGCCGTTATCAACGCTCGCCGCGCCAAAGGCCGCAAGCGTCTGGGCCTGGCATAAGCCGTTGCCCTTGCTGCCCCTACCGCGCGCATCCCGCATCGTATCCACAGGGTGACGCAGGGAGAGGTGCTACCGCATGCCTCAGGCATCACAGCCCAGGGCCCTGCGCCATTTGAAAAAACGCCAGCAGTTTCAACAACTGCTGGCTGTTTTTCCTGTGGCCAAGACCTCTCATTTCTGCCTGCACAGCTTGCCCGCTGCACAGTTGGCAGGGGGTGCGGGGGCACGCCGCGATGCGCTTTGGGTGGGGGTTTTATTGCCCAAGCGTTGGGCGCGCCACGCGGTCACCCGCAACCTGATTCGTCGGCAGGTCTATGCGGTGGCGCTGGAGCACTGCCGCAGCGATGGCGCTGGCTCTATCCCGGCCCAGGCCATTTTGGTGCGCTTGCGCGGGAGCTTTCATGCCCCGCGCGAACCGGCGCTCCCCCCGCGCCAGCGGCACAGGCCAGCAGCCAGCTCCGCCCTCCTGCAAGCAGCAACCGGCACAGCCCGCCAAACGCCCGCGCCTTTGCGCAGCGCCGCCTCGGATGCGCTGCGCGTGCAGGTGCGTGGGCAATTGCAGCGGCTGTTCACGCGCGCTTTCGCGTCTGCGCCTCCTGCTGCTTGCCCAAGCGTGCCTCAAGCTGGTCCAGACCCTTCACAGCACACAGCTCCACTGCCATGACGCTTAACACCTTCTTCCGTGATGGGCTGATCGGCTTGGTCAAGCTTTATCGCCTGCTGCTTAGTCCTTGGCTGGGCAGCGGCTGCCGGTTTGAGCCTACTTGCTCTCTGTACGCCATTGACGCTTTGCAACAGCACGGCGCCGCGCGTGGCAGTTGGCTGACCGTGTGCCGTCTGGCGCGCTGTCATCCTTGGTGCGAAGGCGGCTGCGATCCTGTCCCCCCGCCCGCAACGCCATCTGCCGGAGGCCACCGCCGCCTGTTTACGCGCTTGCTCGCCTCCGAGAGCAAGGATTGCCTCCCTTCTTCCCCCTCGTCCGAGAAGTCTTCATGAACGATATCCGTCGCTCCATTTTGTGGGTGGTTTTTGTCTTCTCCCTCATCATGCTGTGGGATCGCTGGCAAATCCATAACGGCAATCCGGCGCTGTTTTTCCCGCAGCCGGCCCCGGCCCCGGCCTCCGCCAGCGCCGAAGCCACTCCGGCCGCCTCTGAAGGCGCCGTTCCCGCTGGCGTGCCTGCCGCTGCTGCCACAAGCGCCCCGCCTGCCAGCGCCCAAGCGCCCGTGGCGGGCGCTGAGGATGTGGTGGTGAGCACCGATGTGCTGCGCTTGACGTTCAGCACCCAGGGCGGCTCGCTCAACCGTGTGCAATTGCTGCAATACGACAACGATGCGCGTGATGGCAATGTCGTGTTGCTCGACCGCCGTGGCGACCACACCTATGTGGCCGAGACCGGCTTGACTGGCGGCAGCCTGCCCAACCATCAGACTTTGATGACGCTGGCTGAAGGCCCTTTGAGCTTGGCGGACGGGCAAAACGAGCTGCAAGTGCGCTTTGAATCGCCCGTGCAAAACGGCGTCCGGCTCGTGAAGACCTGGACGTTCAAGCGCGGCCATTACGACGCGCATGTGCGCCATGAAGTCATCAACCATAGCCAAGCGCCCGTCACCACCCAGCTTTACGAGCAGATCACCCGCGATGGCGGCCTGGTCGATGGCGGTGTGATGTTTGCGGGCACCTACACCGGGCCGGCGGTTTACAGCGATGCGGAGAAGTTCCAGAAAGTCAGCTTCGAAGACATCAACAACAAGAAAGACAACTTCGAGAAAACCACCGACACGGGCTACGTGGCCATGGTGCAGCACTACTTTGCCTCCGCCTGGATCTTGCGCGACGGCATCCAGCGCACCAACTACGTCAACCGCCTGGGCCCGAATTTGTATTCCGTCGGGCAGACCACCCCCTTTGCCACCGTTGCGCCCGGGCAATCGCAAGCGGTTGAATCCATCTTCTACGCGGGCCCGCAGATCGAGAAAAACCTCGAAGGCATCACCCCCGGCCTGGAGCTGGTCAAGGACTACGGCATGTTCAAGGTGCTGGCCAAGCCGCTGTACTGGCTGCTGGACCAGTTGCACAACCTGCTGGGCAACTGGGGCTGGGCCATCGTCGCGCTGGTGGTGGTGCTCAAGATCGCCTTCTACTGGCTCAACGCCAAAGCCTACGCCAGCATGGCCAAGATGAAGGCCATCGGCCCGCGCATCCAGCAACTGCGCGAACGCTACAAGGACAACCCCCAGCAAATGCAGGTGGAGATGATGCGCATCTACCGCGAGGAGAAGGTCAACCCCTTCGGCGGCTGCCTGCCCATCCTTATCCAGATGCCCTTCTTCATCGCCCTGTACTGGGTGCTGCTCTCCAGCGTGGAAATGCGCCATGCGCCCTGGATTGGCTGGGTGAACGATCTGGCCGCGCCCGATCCGTACTTCATCCTGCCGCTGCTGATGACGGTTTCGTCCCTGCTGCAAGTGGCGCTCAACCCCGTCCCGCCCGACCCCATGCAGGCCAAGATGATGTGGATCATGCCGCTGGCATTCAGCGTGATGTTCTTCTTCTTCCCGGCGGGCCTGGTGCTGTACTGGTTGACCAACAACATCCTCTCCATCGTGCAGCAGTGGATCATCAACACCCGCATGGGCGTGCCGCCGCAGTTCAACCTGCCCAAGTTCAAATAAACGCCCTGCGCCCTACCCGAAGCCGCCTGCCAGGCGGCTTTTTTCTATAAATAACCAATCAAAAGAAACAAAATCAACCCATTTCGGCAACATACAAATAAAACGAAAAATACATTGAAATGGAAAATCTGCAAACCCCGGCCCTGCCCGATGCCACGCCCTTCGTCTTGCTCGACGACGCCACCTGCAACCAGGCCCGCCTGCTATGGGATTGGCGCAGCACGCACACCTTCGGCGCGGCGGAGCTGGACGGCCTGGATGCCCAACTGCACCACGGCTGGGCGCAAGGCTGGCACGCCTTTCTCTGGCTGCCCTACGAATGGGGCCAGGCCCTGCAACACCTGCCAGACAGCCACGTCTGCGCCCAGCTCCACTGGTTCGCCCAGGCCAGTCCGCTTCAGCATGCCGCCCTCGCGCAGTGGCTGGAGCAAGCTGGCGGCCATGCCCCGGCGGGCCTGTGCGCCTGGGCCGATGGCATCGACGAAGCCAGCTATCGCGCCCACGTCGCCCAGGTGCAAGCCGCCATTGCGCAAGGCGAGGTTTATCAAATCAACTACACCACCCGCGCCCAGGTGCGCAGCTACGGCCATCCCGCCGCCCTCTACCGCCGCCTGCGCCAGCAGCAACCCGTGCCCTATGGGCTGCTCGCCCGCCTGCCCGGCGCTGCGCAAGCCTGCGCACAAGCCCCCTTGCAACCCGCCCCGCCGGTGTGGACGCTGGGCTTTTCCCCTGAGCTGTTTCTGCGCATCCAGCCCGACGGCCTGATCGAAACCGAGCCGATGAAAGGCACGGCCGCGCGCGATTTGCACGACCCCGAGCGCGACCGGCAACACGCCCAGACCCTGGCGCAAGACAGCAAAAACCGCGCCGAAAACGTCATGATCGTGGACTTGCTGCGCAACGACCTGGGCCGCATCGCCGAATACGGCAGCGTCGCCGCGCCCCTGCTCTTTCACGTCGCCCCCTACGGCCCCGTCTGGCAAATGACCAGCCGCATCCAGGCCCGCCCGCGCCCCGGCACGCGCTTGGCCGAGCTGCTGCGCGCCACCTTCCCCTGTGGCTCCATCACCGGCGCGCCCAAGCGCATGAGCATGGAGAAAATCCGCGCCCTCGAAGCCGCCCCGCGCGGCATTTACACCGGCAGCGTCGGGCATCTGGCCCCTGCCGACAACCCGCTGGGCTGCCAGGGCGCGCTCAACGTCGCCATCCGCACCTTGCAACTGCACCCGCGCGCCGATGGCCTGTATGAAGGCGATTTCGGCGTTGGCAGCGGCATCGTCGCCGACAGCGACCCCGCCGACGAATGGCGCGAATGCCAATGGAAAAGCCGCTTTCTGCGCGAGCTGCCGCCCCAGTTCAGCCTGATCGAAACCCTGCGCGCCGAGCACGGCCATTGCCCCCTGCTGCCCCTGCACCGCCAGCGGCTGGCGGACAGCGCCCGCGCCCTGCGGTTCCCCCCTGTGCCGCCGCACCTGTGGGAACAAGCCCAAAGCCTCGCCGCCAGCGCGCCCGCGCCGCAAACGCCGCAAGCCCTGCGTATCGAATACTTCCCTGATGGCCGCTACGAACTGCGCTTTCGCCCCGCCACTCTGGCCAGCGCCAGCACGCAACGCCCCGTGCGCCTGCTGATCGCCCCCGAGCCGCTGCCCGAGCGCGATTTCTTGCGCCGCTTCAAAACCTCCCACCGCGCCCACTACGACCTGGGCCGCCAAAACGCCACGGCCCAGGGCGCTTTCGACAGCCTGTTTTTCAACACCAGCGGCCACCTGCTCGAAGGGGGCATTTGCAACGTCTTTGTGCGCCTGGACGGCCAATGGCACACGCCCGCGCTGGAGCTGGACATCCTCGACGGCGTGATGCGCCGCGCCGTCCTGGCCGACCCCGCCGCCTATCTGGGCGCCAACAGCGTCCGCACCGCACGCCTGACCCGCCAGGACCTGGCCCGCGCCGAAGCCATCGCCGTCACCAACGCCTTCCAGGGGTTGCTACCCGCGCAGTGCACGCCCGGCCGCCATGCCATGCCCTAAATTCCACCAAAGGGCGCGCAACATATTTTACAAATCAATGTAAAATCACCTTATTGATACACTTGCCTAAACAAGGTAGTTTTTTTGCCTATTGATTGATAAAAACTTCAAAAAGTTACCCACTGGCCAGATGGCTCCAGCGCCGCCTGGGTGTCCTCCAGCTCCAGCACCTGCTGCGCCCAGGGCGCGAGCACGCCGGTATCGGCCTGGAGAATGCGCTCCTTGACGGCCAGCAGTTGGGCCGGGTTCATGGAGAAGGATTGCAAGCCCAGGCCCAGCAGCAGGTGGGTGATGTGCGGATCACCCGCGATTTCGCCGCACAGGCAGACGGATTTGCCCTCGGCCTTGCATTGGGCGATGACGTTGGCGATCAGATGCAGCACGGCGGGGTGGGTGGCATCAAACAAATGCGCCACGCTGGCCTGGGCGCGATCGACCGCAAGGGTGTATTGGGCCAGATCGTTGCTGCCGATGGAGATGAAGTCGAAGTGCGGCAAAAACTGCCGCAGCATCAGGGCGGCGGCGGGCACCTCCACCATCGCGCCCAGGCGCACGGGGCCAAATTCCACGTTGCGCGCGCGCAGCTCCTCGCGGGCTTGCTCCAGCAGCTCCAGCGTCTGGCGCACTTCGCCCATTTGGGACAGCATGGGGAACAGGATGTTCAGCGGCCCGTGCATGGCGGCGCGCAACAGGGCGCGCAACTGGGTGCGAAACAGCTCGGGGTTGGCCAGACTCCAGCGGATGGCGCGCAGCCCGAGCGCAGATTGCTCCTGGCTGGGCAGTGCGTGGCCGCAGACCTCCAGCAGCTTGTCCGCGCCAATATCGATGGTGCGGATGGTGACCGGCAGGCCCTGCATGGCCTGGATGGCGGCGCGATAGGCGCGGTATTGCTCCTCCTCGCCGGGCAGGCTGTCGTGGCGGCCCAGAAAAAGAAATTCGCTGCGAAACAGCCCCACCCCCACAGCCCCGGCGGCCACGGCGGCTTCGCAATCGGCGGGCAGCTCGACGTTGGCCAGCAGCTCGATCTGGCAGCCATCGCGGGTGATGGCGGGGGTGTAACGCAGGCGCTGCTGGCGCTGGCGCTCCTGGAGCATCTGCGCCTGCAAGCCGCGGTAGGTTTGCAGGGTGGCTTCATCGGGATTGAGGATAACCAGGCCCGCATCGGCATGCACGATGAGCAAATCGTTGTGGGCGATGCGCGCGCTGGCGTCTTTCATGCCGACGACGGCGGGAATATCCAGGCTGCGCGCCACGATGGCGGTGTGCGAGGCTTTGCTGCCCGCATCGGTGACAAAGCCTGCAAACATGCCCCGGCGAAAGTGCAGCATGTCCGCAGGCGCCAAATCGTGGGCGACGACGATTTGCGGTAGCGCATCGCGCGGCCGGGGCGGCAGGCTGGTGACATCCAGGCTGGCATCGGCGCCGCTGGGCAGCACCGTCATGGGCGGCGGCGCCACGCCGGGGGCCAGGCGCATGCATTGCAGCACGCGCGCCACGAGCTGCTCCAGATCGGCCTTGCGCTCGCGCAGGTAGCTGTCGTCCATGGCGTCGAAATCGCGCGAGAGTTCGGCCAATTGCTCCATCAAGGCCCATTCGGCGTTGTAGTGGCGTTCGCGCACATAGTGGGCCGCGCCTTGCTGCAAGGTTTCGTCCTCCAGCAGCATGGCGTGGGCGTCCAGCAAGGTGTGCAAGTCGGCGTAGGCGGCCTCATCGGCAAGACCCTGCTGCACGCGCCGCAACTCGCCAATGGCCAGGTCAAAGCCGCGCTGCAAGCGTTCCAGCTCGGCAGGCACCTGCGCGCCGGGGATGATGTGGTGCTCAACCTGCAAGGGCGCGCGCGCCAGCGTCAACGCGCGGCCAATGACGATGCCGCGCGAAACGGCAATGCCTGCCAGGCGGATGTTGTGCGCACTCATGGCAACCCCTTGGAGCGTGTGCCGCACGCAGGCCGCCCGAAGGGAACAAGGGGAGCAAGGCAACGGGTGGGGGCCGCCATCATTCGCCCTCCCCGAAGCGGTCGGCAATCAGCTCCAGCAGCGCCTGCATGGCCTGGGCCTCGTCGGGGCCATCGGTTTCCAGCCCGACTTCAGCGCCCTTGCCCGCGGCCAGCATCATCACGCCCATGATGCTTTTGGCATTGACGCGGCGGCCATTGCGGCTCATCCACACCTGGCTCTCGAAGCTGCCCGCCAGTTTGGTCAGCTTGGCCGAAGCGCGCGCGTGCAGGCCCAGTTTGTTGACGATGGTGGTTTGGGTTTGGATCATGGCTGGATGCAGGTAATGGCTTGCACGGCCCCGCTGCTGGCGCGCTCGGCCAAATCGGGCAGGCTTTCGTGCCGGTAGGTGATGGCGCGCAGCAGCATGGGCAGGTTGGCGCCCGTGAGCACGCAGGCAAGCAGGCCCGCCTGAGCCGCATGCGCCGCCAGGGCGCACGCCACGTTGTACGGCGTAGCGCCAATGATGTCGGTGAGCAGCAAAACGGGTGCAGGCCCAGGCTGGCCCAGCCCCAGCAGGGCATCGGCCTGCGCCTGCCAGAAGGTGGCGTCGTGCCCGGGCAGCACGTCTAGCGCCCGCACATCGGCGGCCGCGTCAGGGAACACATGTTCTGCGCAGGCTTTGAGCGCCGAGGCCAGCGGCGCATGGGCGACGATGAAAATACGGCAAAGGGTCATGGCGGGCGATTATGGCTGCGCTGCCACATGGCGAAAGCGCAAAAACCACCCCAGCGCGGCCAGCTTGCATGCCCACATCAGCATCAGCGCGATTTGGAACGCGGCCACGCGCTCAAACCCCGCCTGGCCAAAGGCATTGATGGCTGCGCCTACGCCCCATTGCAGGAAAAAGCCGCCAGCAAAAATCGTCAGATTGAACGCCGTCAGCGCCCGGCCCGCCAAATGGCCGGGAAAGTGCTGGGCCAGCTTGGGCTGCACCAGCGAAAAGCCCGACAGGCTCATGCAATACACCGCCCAATGCAGCCAGCCCGCGCGCTCGCCCTGCCACAACACCAGCGGCAACAGCGCCAGCCCGGTGAGCATGGTCACCAGCACCAGCGGCTCCAGTTGCAAGCCGCGCCGCTCCAGCCTGGGCGCCATGACGCCCCAGAGGAAAAAGGCCGCCATCATGCCCATATTGATCGCAAACAGGCCGGAGGCCACTTGCTGCGCATTGGCGCCATGCACCTCGCGCAGCCAGGGGCCGATCCACAGCGTCAGCATGGCAAACATCGCGCCGTAGCCAAAAAAGCCCACTGGCGCGACGCTGAGAAAGCGTTTGTCCAGCAGCACCGTGCCATAGCCTTTGAGGATGGCGCGCAGCGTGGGCGGGCGCGGCGCAGCAGGCGGCGTGGCCTCGCCTGCCGCAGCGCCGCCCTGCCCTGCCCCATTGCCCACAGCTCCGTTGCCCGCTGCCCTGCTACCCACTGCTGCGTGATCTGCCACTGCGTTGTGCTGCCAACGCGGAATCCACAGCAGCAAGCCCAGCCAGGCCAGCAGCGCCAGCCCCGTCCACAACCAGAACACGCCGCGCCAGCCGATTTGGGGCAGCAGCCATTGCACCGGGACGGTGGAGGCCAGCATGCCCAGCGAGCCGACGGTGAGCATCCAGGCGTTGGAGCGCACCTGCGCGGCGGGGCGAAACCAGCGGCGGTAAGCCGCCATGGGCGCCATCAGTCCGGCAGCCAGGCCCAGTCCCAGCAAGGTTCGGCCAGCCAGCATGGCGGCAAAGGATTGGGCGGTGGCGGTCAACACCCCGCCCGCCAGGGCCACCAGCAGGAACACGACGGCGGTGCGCGGCGGGCCAAAGCGATCAAGCGCCATGCCCAGCGGGATTTGCATCAGCGAAAAGCCGACGAAATAGCTGCCCGCCAGCAGGCCCAGTTGCGCATCGTCGAGCGCGAAAGCGGCGGTGAGTTCGGGCGCCAGCGTGGCCATGATGGCCCGCACCATGGTGGAGAGGAAATACACCAGCGCAAACACGCAGAACACGCGCACGGTGGCTGCGGGGCTGAGGTATTGGGAGCTGGGGGCGTTCATGGCATCGGGTTGTCGGCGGGCTTGGCCAATGCAGCAAATTACATATCAATATGAATTCAACTTCAATACTATCATGCCTAAAAATGGCTATTTTATTTCTTTTTGAATTGCAATTTAAAGCATGCAAAGGCCTTTTTGCTCAGGCTGGCGCGCTGCCTTCGGGCCAGTAATGCGAATCGGGCAGTGCGCGCGCGCCGAAGATGGCCTGGCCCACGCGCACGGTGGTAGAGCCTTCTTCCACCGCCCACTCGAAATCGCCCGACATGCCCATGGAGAGCTGCGCAATGGCGCCGCCATAAGCCGTCTCTTGCTGCAAGCGTTCGCGCAATTGGCGCAGCAGCACAAAGCAGCGGCGCACCTGGGCTTCTTCGGTGGTGTGCATGGCCAGCGTCATCAGCCCGCGCACCTTGAGCGCGCCAAACGCCGGCAGGGCCTGCACAAATGGCAGCACTTCGGCCGGCTCCAAGCCGAATTTGCTTGCCTCGCCCGAGGTGTTGACCTGCACCAGCACATCCAGGCTGCGCCCCAGCGCCTGCAAGCGCGTATCCAGCGCCTGGGCCACGCGCAGGCTGTCCAGCGCGTGGAATTCGCTGGCGAATTCGGCCACGAACCTGGCTTTGTTGGTTTGCAAATGGCCGATCAGGCACCAGCGCAAATCGGGCATGGTTTCGCGCATGGCCTGCCATTTGCCGTGGGCTTCCTGCACTTTGTTTTCGCCCATCTCCCGCACACCGGCGGCGTAAGCCAGGCGCAGGCGCCCGACTTCCACCGTTTTGCTCACGGGCAACAAGCGCACTTCCTGCGGGTCACGCCCACTGCGGGCGCAGGCCGCATCAATGCGCGCGCGAATGGCCGCCAGGTTGCGGCGCAGGTCTTCTTCAGTCAAGGCGGGTTGGAACGCAGTCATGGCGCGGGGGAAAGAAAAGCGGAATGGGCCTGGCAGCCAAGCGTGAAAGCCGGCGCAAAGCCTGCGGCCATCGCAACGCAGCTTTTGCGCCCAGGCCGCCGTTTGGCCCGGAAATGCGCCCGGCCGAGCGTGGGCGCTGCGATGCGTGCCAAGCCTTAACTGAGCAGCAGGGCATCGTCGGCCAGCACTTCGCCGCGCGTGCGCTCGAACAAATGCAGCAAATCCGGCACGTCCATGCCCTGGCGCTGCTGGCCGCTGACGTCGAGCACCACGCGGCCCTGGTGCAGCATGACGGTGCGGCTGCCGTAATCCAGCGCCTGGCGCATGCTGTGCGTGACCATCATGGTGGTGAGGCGGTTTTCCTCCACGATGCGGGCGGTCAGCTCCATCACGAAGGAGGCGGTTTTGGGATCCAGCGCGGCGGTGTGCTCATCGAGCAGCAGGATGCGCGAGGGCTGCAACGCCGCCATGAGCAGGCTGACAGCCTGGCGTTGGCCGCCAGAGAGCAAGCCGATGCGATCGGTCAAGCGTTTCTCCAGCCCCAGGCCCAGGCTGGCCAGGCGCTCGCGAAACAGCTCGCGGTCGGAGCGTTTAAGGGCCATCGCCAAGCCGCGCTTATGCCCCCGGCGCATGGCCAGGGCCATGTTTTCCTCGATGGTCAAGGCTTCGCAAGTGCCCGCCATGGGGTCCTGGAATACGCGCGCCACCATGTTGGCGCGCTGCCAAGCGGGCTTGTGGGTGACATCCACGCCATCGATTTCAATGCGCCCGCCATCGACCATCACATCGCCTGCGATGGCGTTGAGAAAGGTGGATTTGCCCGCGCCGTTGGAGCCGATGACGGAGACGAACTGGCCCGAGGGGATTTCCAGCCCCGCCCCGCGCAAGGCGGGGTTTTCGATCGGGGTGCCGGGGTTGAAGGTGATGTGCAGGTCGGTGGCTTTGAGCATCGTTTGCGACTTCTCGTTCGACTTCTCGACAGGGGTTCTCGGCGGCCTGCGTCACTTGCGCGCGCGCAGGCCGCGCTTGATCAGCGGCAGCACCAGCACCAGCACCACCAAGGCAGAGGCAATCAGGTTCAAGTCCTGCGATTGCAGGCCCGTCCACTCCCCGCTCTCCAGCGCCAAGGCGATGAACAAGCGGTAGAGCACCGCGCCAATCACCACCGCCAGGGTGGCCCAGAGGATGCGCCGCGAGGGCAGCACGCTCTCGCCGATGATGACGGCGGCCAAGCCGATCACGATGGTGCCAATGCCCATGGAGATATCAGCCCCGCCCTGGCTTTGCGCAAACAAGGCGCCGCCCAAAGCCACCAGCGCGTTGGAAATGGCCAGCCCCACCAGCTTGGCCCGGTTGGTGGCCACGCCCTGGGCGCTGGCCATGCGGGCGTTGGCGCCCGTGGCGCGCATGGCCAGACCGCGCTCTGTGGAGAAATACGCATCCAGCAGCAATTTGCACAGCAGCACGATGACCAGGAGGATGAACGGTTTTTCGATGTATTCAGGCTGCCAGCCCGGCATCAGTACGCTGAAAACCGTCGGCTCGCTGATCAGCGGGACGTTGGGTCGCCCCATCACGCGCAGGTTGATGGAGTACAGCGCCCCCATCATCAAAATGCCCGCGAGCAGATCCATGATCTTCAAGCGTACGTTCAGCCATCCCGTGACAAACCCCGCAGCCGCCCCCGCCGCAGCCGCAAGGGCCGTGGCAATAAAGGGGTCTCGCCCGTTGGCGATCAGGATCGCCGCCACGGCGCCGCCCAGCGGGAAGGAGCCATCTACCGTAAGGTCGGGGAAGTTGAGGATTCGGAAGGAAATCAACACGCCCAGGGCGACCAGGCCAAAAATCAGCCCGATTTCCATGGCGCCCATGAATGCGTAGAAGGACATGTCGCGGTGTAATGAAAACGATGACGTCTGAAAACGGAGACAGGAGAAGGCTGTGGTTGCTCTCAAGCCCCGCCCCGGCGGCGCGCATGCGCCAGCGGGCGCTCAACGCGCCCGCACACTACCCGCTATCCCCTTGTGTTGGGCAGCGGGGCCAACCCAGCCATTACTGGATCACTTCCTTGGCCGACTGGATCAGCTCCTGGGACAAAGTCACGCCTTGCGCCGCTGCGGCTTTGGTGCTGACAAACAGCTCCAGGCTGGCCGCGCGCTGCGAAGCGATTTCGCCAGGCTTTTCACCCTTGAGGATGCGGGCCACCAGCTCGCCCGTTTGGCGGCCAATGACTTTGTAGTCCACCCCCAAAGCGGCAATCGCACCACGGCGCACCGCCTCGGTATCGGAGGCGATCAGGGGGATCTTGGCTTCGTTGGCAACCTTGGCCAGTGCCTCGTAGGCGGAGATCACGTTGTTATCCGTGTTGGTGTAAATCACGTCCACCTTGCCAGCGAGCTTGCGCGCGGCCGAAGTCACATCCACCGTGCGCGGTGCGCTGGACTCCACCAGCTCCATGCCGTGCTTGGGCAGCACTTGCCTGAGCTGCTCGGCCACGGCGTTGGAGTTGGCTTCGCCGGGGTTGTAAACAATGCCCACGCGCTTGGCATTGGGCACGATTTTCTTGATCAGCGCGATCTGGTCTTCCAGCTCCAGGGCGTCCGACACGCCGGTGACGTTGCCGCCGGCAGGCTCCCAGCTCTTGACCAGTTGCGCTGCCACGGGATCGGTCACGGCGGCGTACACCACAGGAATGTCCTTCGTCGCGGCAACGACCGCCTGGGCCGACGGCGTGGCGATGGCGATGATGGCGCTGGGCTTTTCACCAATGAATTTGCGCGCAATCTGCGCAGCCGTAGCGGTGTTGCCTTGGGCGCTTTGGTACTGCCACTTGAGCTGATCGCCGGAAAAGCCAGCAGCCTCCAGCGCCGCCTTGGCGCCATCGCGAACGGCATCCAGCGCGGGATGTTCCACGATTGCCGTAACGGCCACGGAGTGGCTTTGCGCGTAGGCCGTCGCCGTGGCACCCAGCAATGCAGCCGCAGCAGCCGTGCACAGCACGGCGCGGCGCGTGACCGAGGTCAGAAAAGTCTTTTGAATCATCGTGTTGTCTCCTTGTTGCCCTTGATGGGCTTACTGCACCACTTCCTTGGCCGACTTGAGCAAGTCTTCAGGCAGGGTCGCGCCCTGGTTCTTGGCTGCGCCCGGGTTGATGAACAGCTCCAGCTTCTTGCCCGTTTCAGAGGGGATGGCGCCGGGTTGCTCACCGTTGAGGATGCGCACCACCATCTGGCCGCTTTGGCGGCCCAGGTCGTAATAGTCAATTCCCAGCGCTGCCGTGGCACCGCGCTTGACAGCGTCCGTCACCGAGGAAATCACGGGGATCCTGGCCTCGTTGGCCACCTTGATCAGCGCCTCCAGCGCGGAGAAAACGTTGTTGTCGGAGTTGGTGTAGATCACATCGACCTTGCCCACCAAGTTGCGTGTAGCGGCGGTGATGTCCACCGTGCGCGGCGCGTTGGACTCCACCAGCTCCAGGCCGTATTGGGGCAGCAGGCGCTTGAGTTCTTGCGCCACGGAAACCGAGTTGGCCTCGCCCGGGTTGTAAACCATGCCCACGCGCTTGGCATTGGGCACGATTTTCTTGATCAGCTCGATTTGGTCGGCCAGCGCCACGGCGTCCGACACACCGGTGACGTTGGTGCCGCTGGCATCCATGCTTTTCACCAGTTGCGCCGCGACAGGGTCGGTCACGCCCGAATACACCACGGCAATCTCTTTGGTGGCCGAGACAACAGCCTGGGCCGAAGGCGTGGCGATGGGCACGATCACATCAGGTTTTTCGCCAATGAATTTGCGCGCAATTTGCGCAGCCGTGGCGGTGTTGCCCTGGGCGCTTTGGTATTGCCACTTGAGCTTGTCGCCCTTGAAGCCGTTTTCCTCCAGTACCGCCTTCACGCCATCGCGGATCGCATCCAGCGAAGGATGCTCAACAATGGCCGTCACGGCCACGGATTTGACCTGCGCCTGCGCGCCTGCCAACAAGCCAAGCCCCAACAGGGCGGCCGCAGTGGCGTTGAGCAAATGGCGACGGGTGGATGATGCGTGCATGTATAGCTCCTTTGGCTGTTGTGGTGTTGTGGGGATGCGTGAAGTTGGGGAAGAAAAGGGGCAGATCGTAACTGAAAACACAGCCGAAACGACCGCAAAAAAACACGACGCCCAAAACAAGACATACCTTCCCCATTGAAAAAGCCCGTTTCGTTACCGAAACGGGCTTTTCATTATTACAGATCAAAAGAAATAAATTAAGCTTTTTTGGCAATATCAGCAACAAATCTAATTGCCTTTGATATGAAATCAAGACCTCCCGGCAGGATGCGCTCGACGACGCCATAACGAACCCGCCAGCGCCACCCCCAGGAGCAGCAAGGCCCAGGGGCCGCTCACAGGCACAGGAGCAGCGCTGCTTCTGCCCCCAGCGGCAATGGAAAGGTGGACTCGCGCCGTGTCGCACACTCCCCCTGTTGAACAGAGTTTATATTCCAGGTTGTAAGTATTGGCAGCAACGGTACCGGCCACCGTGATCTTGCCAGTGAGCGGATCAAGCGTAATGCCCGCAGGCCAAGCCCCCTCTTGCGCCACGGTGGCATTTTTGTCTGCGCCGTCAAGCACCACTGGCTTGCCCTGGATAGAGTCGTTGTGCGTAACCGGGTTGGCCGAAGTACCCGAGCTACCCTGAGCGATACTCAAGAAGTTGAGGTCGTCCGTCGCCGTCACCGTGGCGTTGATTTTGACAGTCGCCTCTGCCTCATCGCACAGCGTTGGGCTGCTGCACAGCTTGTAGCGCACGGTGTGGACGCCTGGCGCTGCGTTACCAGCCACGGTAATGGCTCTCGTGGCAGCATCCAGTGTGATGCCCGCGGGCCAGGCGCCTACTGCACTCAAGCTGTCGATCTGGGCTGGCGTCGCAGCGGCGCTGTTGATGGTGTCGTTCTGGATCAATGCTGCCGTCGTGCCGCCTGTGCCATAGGTGAAGGGGCTGGCGCTGAAGTCGTCATTCACGGCATCAACGTAGGTTTCGGTCTTGCTGGGATCGAACAGGTTGCCGGCAGGGATGTCCACCGCCGTTGACGATCCGGGAGGAATCCAGCGCAGGTTTAACCGTGCTTCAGATCCCCAGTTGTTCCAGGCCACGCGCAGGTTGACCAGAGTATTGGAGCCTGTCGTCGCCAAAGGCGCGCGGCGTGCGTTTTCATTGCCATAACCCGCCGCCTGCGCTGTTGCCAAATCGATATGCCCGCCCAGCATGACCTTGGTGGCGTAGCTCAGATTGCGGTAGTCCGTCCCTGCGGGGCTGGCTGCATCCACGATAACGCCATCGTTATCCTGCAAGCCCAATTCCAGCTTGTAGCCACTGGTGGGCACCAGCACGGCCACGTACATCACCGCGCCTTCGACATTGTTGACGCAAGCCGGGGTCGTGGCATTGGGCGCATAGGAAGGGGTTGCGCGGTCATATTCGCATAGCACATGCGAGTTTTCCGGAATCGTCAGATTGGCGCGGCTTGGCGGCAAAGGGACCGTACCCACCAGCGGTGCGCCGGAGCCGCCCACAGCAGTGGCGGGCGTGGCGAATGCCAGCAGTCGCTGCACGGCTGCGTAGCGATGCTCGCCTGGCATGGCCCCACTGGCAATGGGATCCGATGGGTTCAGGCGGGGCGTGCTGTCGTAATAAGGCCCCACAGCCTTGTTGGGCAGCCAGCGCGGATTGGCAACCGTGTTGCTGTCCGCTGGCTGCATGGGGCTGTTGTCGCCCCAGCCTCGGTAATAGTCGATCAAAACGGGGCCGGAGGCCAACGCGCCGGTACTGGCTGTCAGCACAGCCAACAGCAGCAAGGCCGGACGCAGGCCACCCGGAGGACGGGGATTGATACGCATGGAAGTGCCTTTCATTGAATCAAGCAGACGAAAGCGTAGGTTTTATCCGAAAAAGCGCGTTTGTTTTCGCTTGCTCCGCATTTTTTGCAGCGCCTGCATCCAACCAGAATGACTAGCTAATTTGATTGCCGCGACCTGTGCCACTGGGCAATGGTTTGCGGTGGGCAGGGCTTCTACAGTCCATCCTGCTTCGACAGCCATCAGAGCAGCCCCAAGCCAGATCTTCTGGCGTGCATGGAGAAAACACAATGAGTCACTTTCTGGACCGCCTCACGTTTTTCAAAAGACGACACGAACCTTTTTCCGACGGCCACGGCGTGCTGGTCGGCGAGGACAGGCAATGGGAGAACGCCTACCGCAGCCGCTGGCAGCACGACAAGGTTGCCCGCTCCACCCACGGCGTGAACTGCACCGGCTCGTGCAGTTGGAAGATTTACGTCAAGAACGGCATCATCACTTGGGAAACCCAGCAGACCGACTACCCGCGCACGCGCCCCGATCTGCCCAATCACGAGCCGCGCGGCTGCCCGCGCGGGGCCTCTTATAGCTGGTACGTCTATTCCGCCCAACGCATCAAATACCCCATGATGCGCGGCGCACTGGCCGAACTGTGGCGTCAGGCGCGCAAGACCATGTCCCCCATTGAGGCCTGGGCCTGGATTGTGGAAGACCCCGAACGCGCCAAGTCCTACAAGACGCAGCGCGGCATGGGCGGCTTCGTGCGCACCAACTGGGACGAAGCCTATGAAATGGTGGCTGCCGCCAATGCCTACACCATCAAGAACTACGGGCCTGACCGTGTGATCGGCTTCTCGCCCATTCCGGCCATGTCCATGGTCAGCTACGCCTCGGGCGCACGCTATCTGGGGCTGATCGGCGGTGTGCCGCTGTCGTTCTACGACTGGTATTGCGACTTGCCGCCCGCCAGCCCGCAGACCTGGGGCGAGCAGACCGACGTGGCCGAAGCGGCCGATTGGTACAACTCCAACTACCTGCTGGTCTGGGGCTCGAACGTGCCCATGACCCGCACGCCCGACGCCCACTTCTATACAGAGGTTCGCTACAAAGGCACGAAGACGGTGGCCGTGTCCTCCGACTTTGGCGAAATGGCCAAGTTCGGCGACATCTGGCTGGCCCCGCGCCAAGGCACGGATGCTGCGCTGGCGATGGCCATGGGGCATGTGATCCTCAAGGAATTCCACATCGACAATCCTTCGGACTACTTCCGGGACTACTGCCGCCGCCTCACGGACATGCCTGTGCTGGTGTGTCTCAAGTCCGATGAAAAAGGCTATGTGCCCGAATACACGCTGCGCGCTTCGCAACTGGAAGGCAACCAGGGCGAAGAAAAGAATGCGGAATGGAAAACGCTGATTTGGGACGAGCTGGCCGAAAGCCTGGCCGTTGCCAACGGCTCCGTGGGCTTTCGCTGGGATGGCAGCGGCAAATGGAACCTGGAAACGCGCGCGCAAGACAAGGACGTGCGCGCAGCCATGACGCTCAAAGGCCGTGCCGATGACATCGTGCGCGTGGGCTTTGGCTATTACGGCGGCGAACACGACGAGATGCTTTACCGCAAGGTGCCCGTCAAGCGCGTCAGGCTCGCTGACGGCAGCGAACAACTGGTAGCCACCGTGTTCGACTTGCTGGTGGCGCAATACGGCGTTGACCACGGCCTGGACGACGACAACGTCGCCAAGGATTACTACGACGACAAACCCTACACGCCCAAGTGGCAGGAAAAGCACACAGGCGTCAAGCCCGAGCTGGTCATTCAGGTGGCGCGCGAGTTCGCCCAGAACGCGCACGACACACAGGGCCGCAGCATGGTGATCCTGGGCGCTGGCGTGAACCACTGGTATTACCTGGACATGAACTACCGCGGCATCATCAACATGCTGATGATGGTCGGCTCCATCGGCAAATCCGGCGGCGGCTGGTGCCATTACGTGGGTCAGGAAAAGCTGCGCCCCCAATCGGGCTGGGTGCCGCTGGCGTTCGCCACCGACTGGCATCGCCCTGTGCGGCAGATGAACGGCACTTCGTTCTGGTACGCCCACTCCAGCCAGTGGCGCCATGAAAAGCTCAGCGCCGACGAGCTGCTCAACCGCAATGCCGACAACAGCATGCGCCGCATGGCCATGATCGACTACAACGCCAAGGCCGAGCGCATGGGCTGGCTGCCCAGTGCGCCGCAGTTGGAAACCAACCCGCTGGATTTGACCGACCAGGCCGCTGCTGCCGGTATGGATCCCGTCGAATACGTGGTCAAGGGGCTGAAAGAAGGCTCGCTGCACATGTCGTGCGAAGACCCGGACAACCCCAAGAACTTCCCGCGCAACATGTTCATCTGGCGCTCCAACCTGTTGGGCTCCTCGGGCAAAGGCACGGAATACCTGCTCAAGTACCTGCTGGGCACGCAAAGCGGCCTGATGAGCGATGAGGCCGATTGCATCAAGCCCGTCGAAGTCAAGGTGCGCCCTGCCGCCGAAGGCAAGCTGGACTTGTTCACGCTGCTGGACTTCCGCATGAACACCACCTGCCTGTATGCGGACGTGATCTTCCCCACCGCTACCTGGTACGAGAAGGACGATCTCAACACCTCCGACATGCACCCCTTCATCCACCCGCTCACCGAAGCCGTGCAGCCGCTGTGGCAAAGCCGTTCGGACTGGGAGATTTACAAGGGCCTGGCCAAGAAATTCAGCGAGCTGGCCAAGGATTACCTGGGTGTGCGCAAAGACCTGGTGCTGACCCCGCTGATGCACGACAGCCCGCAGGAAATGGGCCAACCCTTCGACCCCAAGGACTGGAAGCTGGGCGAGTGCGACCCCATCCCCGGCAAGACCATGCCCGCCATGACGGTGGTCGAGCGCGACTATGGCGCCATCTACGAAAAATTCACCTCTGTTGGCCCGTTGCTGGAAAAAGTCAACAACAACGGCAAAGGCATGGCTTGGGACACCAAGCACGAGGTGGAATACCTGCGCAAACTCAACGGCGTGCAGCCCGAAGGCGCGGGCAAAGGCCAGCCCAAAATCGACACAGCCATTGACGCTGCCGAAATGATTTTGACGCTGGCGCCGGAAACCAACGGCCACGTGGCCATGAAAGCCTGGCAAGCGTTGGGCAAGGCCACCGGGCGCGACCATACGCATTTGATTGCCTCCAGCGAGCACACGCAAATTCGCTTCCACGACATCGTGGCCCAGCCACGCAAGATCGTCACCTCGCCGATCTGGTCGGGCGTGGAGAGCGAAACCGTTTGCTACAACGCCGGTTACACCAACGTGCATGAGCTGATCCCATGGCGCACGCTCACAGGCCGCCAGCAGTTCTACCAGGACCACAAGTGGATGCGCGACTTCGGTGTCAGCTTCTGCGTGTACCGCCCTGCGGTGGACACCAAGACGACGCAAAAACTGCTGGGCAAAAAACCCAACGGCAACCCCGAGATCACGCTCAACTTCCTCACCCCGCACCAGAAATGGGGCATCCACAGCACCTACTCGGAAAACCTGCGCATGCTCACGCTCTCGCGCGGCGGCCCGCACGTGTGGATCTCCGAAGCCGATGCGCAAAGGGCCGGTTTGGTGGATAACGACTGGGTAGAGGTGTTCAACACCAACGGTGCCATCGCCTGCCGTGTGATCGTCAGCCAGCGCATCCCTGAAACCATGATCCTGATGTACCACGCACAGGAAAAACTGGTGCACACCCCGGTAGCCGAAAGCACCGGCATCCGTGGCGGCATTCACAACTCCGTCACCAAAGCCGTGCTCAACCCCACCCACATGATTGGCGGCTATGCCCAGCTTGCTTACGGCTTCAACTACTACGGCACCGTCGGTTGCAACCGTGACGAATGGGTGATCGTGCGCAAGATGAGCAAGATCGACTGGATGGACGAGCCTGCCGACGCGCCCAAGCACGTCGAGCACGCCAGCCAACATTGACAAGCACCGCGAAAGACAGATTGCTTGAGAGCCGACTGACAAGGATGCACGCCATGGATCACCCAATACCTGCCCTACCTTATGTGCTGGATATTGCGACCCACCTTCAGGCCCAGCCCCAGCAGTCGGTGCGCACCTTGTTGCAAACCGTGGATGGCATCAACCTGGTGCTATGGCAGATCCCCCCTGGGGCCAGTCTGCCGCCGCACCGCCACCCACACGGCACAGACATCTGGTTTGTGCTGCAAGGCAGCGCCGAGCTGCTCGACGACGCTCAAAGCCACCGCACCGTGCATGCCGGGCACATCGTCCTCATTGGACGCCACCAGTGCCACGGCGTGCGCAACACAGCCCAGCAAGACTGCGTGCTGGTGTCCGTGATCCCAGTCAGTGCAGGCTTTGAGGCTTTGAGCCATTGAATTGAGGCCCTCGCTCAAGCGATTTCGTCAATCCCCCAGATAACCACCAAAAGGAACACCCCCATGAAAATCAGAGCACAAGTCGGCATGGTTCTGAACCTGGACAAATGCATCGGCTGCCACACCTGTTCCGTGACTTGCAAAAACGTCTGGACTTCACGCGATGGCGTGGAATACGCCTGGTTCAACAACGTCGAGACAAAGCCCGGCATCGGCTACCCCAAGGAGTGGGAAAACCAGGACAAATGGAAGGGCGGCTGGGTACGCAAGTCCAGTGGCAAGCTCGTACCCAAGCAAGGCGGCAAGCTGCAAATCCTGGCCAATATCTTTGCCAACCCCAACCTGCCACAAATCGACGATTACTACGAGCCGTTCACCTACGACTACGAGCACCTGCAAAACGCCCCGCGCATGAAAACTGCGCCGACCGCGCGCCCCATCTCCGTACTCACAGGCCAAAAAATGGACAAGGTCGAATGGGGCCCCAACTGGGAGGACGACCTCGCCGGCGAATTTGAAAAACGCAGCAAGGACATGCTGTTTGAAGGCGTGCAGAAAGAAATGCTCGCCGCCTTTGAAAACACCTTCATGATGTATCTGCCGCGCCTGTGCGAGCACTGCCTCAACCCCGCCTGCGTTGCCTCCTGCCCCTCGGGCAGCATCTACAAGCGCGAAGACGACGGCATCGTCCTCATCGACCAGGACAAATGCCGCGGCTGGCGCATGTGCATCTCTGGCTGCCCTTACAAAAAGATTTACTACAACTGGACTTCCGGCAAAGCCGAGAAATGCATCTTCTGCTATCCGCGTATCGAATCGGGCCAGCCCACCGTCTGCTCCGAAACCTGCGTGGGCCGCATCCGCTATCTGGGCGTGCTGCTTTACGACGCCGACAAGATCGAAGCCGCTGCGGGCATTGAAAACCCGCAAGACCTGTACGAAGCCCAGCTCGACATCTTCCTGAACCCGCACGACCCTGCCGTGCAGCGCGAAGCCCTCAAGCAAGGCATCAGCCAGTCCTGGCTGGATGCGGCCAAGCAGTCGCCCATCTACAAAATGGCGATGGAATGGAAGGTCGCCTTCCCCCTGCACCCCGAGTACCGCACGCTGCCCATGGTCTGGTACATCCCGCCACTCTCGCCCATCCAATCGGCGCTGGAGAGCGGGCGCATCGGCGCTAACGGCATCATCCCCAACGTGGACGAAATGCGCATCCCGCTGCGCTATCTGGCCAACTTGCTGACCGCAGGCAAGGTCGAGCCGATCCAGCTTGCCCTGGAGCGCATGATCGCCATGCGCCGCTTCAAGCGTGGCGAAGTCGTGCACGGCCAGCAGCAGGAGCAAGTGCTCGCAGGCACGGGCCTCACGCCCGCCATGGTGGAGGACATGTACCAAATCATGGCCATCGCCAACTATGAGGATCGCTTCGTGATCCCCTCCAGCCATAAAGAGATGGTGGAAGACAGCTTTGACGAAAAAGGCGCTTGCGGCTTCACCTTCGGCAACGGCTGCTCGGGCGGAGCCACAACAGAAAACCTGTTTGGCAAGCGCAAGGAGTCCCCTGTCATCTTCTTCGAGCGCCGCAAAGACATCCGGGCCAACCGGGAGAAAGGGGTGCACTGATGCAAGGCCACCCCGTCTATAAATGGCTTTCGGCCCTGCTGTGCTATCCGGAGGCCGATTTGCTGCAAGCACTGCCCGAATTCGAGGCCGCTCTGCACCAATGGCCCGAGCTGGCCAGCAGCCGCCAGAGCCTGCAAGGCTTTCTGGACTACCTGCAAAGCCAAAGCCTGCGCACGCTGCAAGAGAAGTACGTCCTGACCTTCGACCGCAGCCGCACCAACGCCATGTACATCTTCGAGCACGTCTATGGCGAAGACCGCGACCGCGGCGCCGCCATGGTCGATCTGCTGGAGGAATACCGCAAATACGGCTACGAGCTGGGCGATGGCGAATTGCCCGACTACCTGCCCGCGCTGCTGGAGTTTTTTGCCCACATCCCTTCAGAGCAAGCGCAAAAGCTGCTGGGCGATGCCGTGCACGTCATCGCCCACATCGCCCGGCAGCTCGAGCAGGCCCAGTCGCCCTACGCCGCCGTGCTCCATGCCGTCGTCGCGCTCAGCCCCGTACAGCCCCAGCCGCTGACCGTACCGCCTGTGCGCGACATGGATGAGGCCATGGAAACCTTTGGCCCCGACCTCGCCGGTCTGGAGCCGCTGCTCAAGCCCAGCCTGGAAAACGTCATCAAGTTCTACCCCAAGGCAAGCCTGCCCGCATCACAGTAAGGAAGCCCCGCCATGAACACCTTTAACCAATTCTTCTTCGGCATCTATCCCTACATTTGCCTCTCGATCTTCCTCTTTGGCAGCTTGGTGCGTTTCGACCGCGAACAGTACTCCTGGAAGGCCGATTCCAGCGAGCTGCTGCACCGCGGCCAATTGCGCTTGGGCAGCATCCTCTTTCACATCGGCGTGCTGGCCGTGTTCTTTGGTCACCTGGTTGGCCTGCTCACGCCGCTGTGGTTCTGGCACGTGCTGGGCGTCAGCCACGGCGCCAAGCAAATCTTCGCCATGGTCATGGGCGGCATCTTCGGCACCATGGCGCTGGTGGGCTTGCTCATCCTGATCCACCGCCGCTTCACCATCAGCCGCATTCACGTCAACAGCACCTGGCGCGACAAACTCGTGCTGGTGTGGCTGCTCATCACCTTGCTGCTGGGCCTGTCCACCATCTTCGTGAGCATGGGCCACCTCGACGGCCATGAAATGGTGCTGTTCATGCAGTGGGCGCAGCACATCGTCACCTTCCGGGGTGGCGCGGCAGATTTCCTGCAAAACACCCATGTGCTGTTCAAGCTGCACATCTTCATGGGCATGACCTTCTTCCTGATCTTCCCCTTCACCCGCATGGTGCACGTGTGGAGCGGCTTTGCCAGCGCCGCCTACGTCACCCGCGCATGGCAACTGGTGCGCCCACGCGCCTGATGCCCCGTGCGCCGTGCCCCTGCCCCAACGCGGGGGCGGCGCGGCGCCTTCACCCCCAGGCCATGACGGAGGAATAAGCCATGCCCATCACAGTCAACGGCGTAGAGCTGTGCGATGCCGAGGTCGAGCAGGAACTGCCCAGGCACCAGGACGCCGACAACCCCCTGCACCAGGCCGTCATCGCGCGCATCCTGCGGCGCGTCATGCTCGACGAAGCCGCCCGCCTGGGCATCGACACCGCCGATGAGGAGCAGGCCGTCTCCGACCTGCTCGAGCAGCAAGCGCCCTACCCCACCCCCGATGACGACGCCTGCCGCCGCTTCTATGCCGCCAACCAGGCCCGCTACATCGTCGGCGAATGCATCGAAGCCGACCACATCCTTTTCCAGGTCACCCCCGGCGTCAATCTGCAAGGGCTGATCCTGCAAGCCGAAGACGTGCTCGCACGCCTGCAAGAGCAGCCCGAACGTTTTGCCGAATTCGCCCGCCACTACTCCAACTGCCCCTCCGCCGCCCTGGGCGGCAACCTCGGCCAGCTCAGCCGTGGCGACACCGTGCCCGAATTCGAGCGCGTGGCATTCAGCATCGCCGCAGGTACCATCCACCCCCAACTGGTGCACAGCCGCCACGGGCTGCACATCATCCGCGTCAACCGCCGCAGTGAAGGCAAGCTGCGTCCCTATGAGGACGTCGCCAGCGAAATCGCCCAGGCCCTGGGCGCGCTGGGCCGCGACACCGCCTGGCGCCAATACGCCAAAGTGCTGGTTTCACGCGCCGACATCACCGGCATCGACCTGGGTGACGACAACGCCGACCGTTTGCTGCTCGACCCCAACGAGGGCAAACGCGCCAGCGCCCCTGCACAACCGCTGCCGGAACCGGCAGGCAGCGGCTGCGGCGGGCACGTCTGCACCTGCGCAGGAGGAAACTGATGAAAGAACAAGGCCACCCACTCCAACTGATCGACCGCTTCAACCGCCGCATCAGCTACTTGCGCGTCTCGGTCACCGACCGCTGCGATCTGCGCTGCACCTACTGCATGCCCAAAGACTTCAAAGGCTTTGAGGAACCAGCCAACTGGCTTACCCATGCAGAAATGGCGCGTTTGGTTGGCCTGTTCGTTGGCATGGGCGTGAAAAAAGTGCGCCTGACCGGCGGCGAGCCGCTCACGCGCCGCAACCTGGCCGAGCTTGTCGGGCGCATCACCTCCATGCCCGGCGTGCAAGACATCTCCCTGTCCACCAACGGCACCATGCTGGCGCGTCATGCCGCTGGCCTCAAAGCCGCAGGCGTCAAACGCCTCAACGTCAGCCTGGACACCATCGACGCCATCAAATTCCGGGAAATCACCGGCCGTGACCGCCTGCAAGACGTGCTCGACGGCCTGGCCGAAGCGCGCCGCGTCGGCTTTGCCCCCATCAAGCTCAACTGCGTCGTCAACAGCGAAACCAGCGAGGCCGAGCTGGCACGCCTGTTGAGCTACTCGCTGGCCAGCGGCTTCATCCTGCGCCTGATCGAAACCATGCCCATGGGCAGCGCCGGGCGGCAATTCCAGGCCGCCAACCTCACCAAAACCGGCGCCCGCATTGCCGAGCGGTTTGGCCTCGTCCCCGCCCTGGACACCAGTGACAGCGGCCCCGCACGCTACTGGACGGCGGGCGAAGGCGCCCCCGCCCTGGGCGTCATCACCCCCATGTCGCAACACTTTTGCGAAAGCTGCAACCGCGTGCGCCTGACTGTGGACGGCACCCTGCATTTGTGCCTGGGCCAGGAAGACCGCGTCCCGCTGGGCCGATACCTGCGCGAAGGCGCCGACGACGACACCCTGCGCCAGCACATCCTCGCCGGCATCGCCGCCAAGCCCGAGCGCCACGAATTCAACACCGCGCCTGAGCGCATCGTGCGCTTCATGTCCCAAACAGGCGGCTAAGGGCGCTTCCCCCATCTCGGCTTGCTGCCGCTTTTGACGGCGACCCCTCCTCCCCGGGGTCGTTGCGGGCTGTCCTGCGCGCAGAAAAAGCCGCACCTCTGCATTGATCCCTACAGGAGTGAGCGTCTTATGCCCATCGAAGACATTGCCAACCTCATCAACGGTTTTGCGCGCTTTCAGCAACGCTACTTTGAGGAATCGCCCCAGCTCTACAGCGACTTGCAAGAAGGCCAGCACCCCAGCACCTTGCTCATTGGCTGCTGCGACTCTCGCGTGGACCCGGCCCTGCTGCTGGACTGCGACCCCGGCGACATCTTCACCGTGCGCAACATCGCCAACCTCGTCCCCCCCTCCAGCGGCATGGGGCCGCAAGCCGTGCTCGCCGCCGTGCAATACGCCGTGCAAGTGCTGCAAGTCGATCGCATCATCATCCTCGGTCACGCCAGTTGCGGCGGCATCCGCGCCCTGATGCAGGCCGAACCCAACCAGGGCGACATCGCCGAAGACGACCATGTGCGCCGCTGGATGGACGTGGCCTGGCCCGCCCGCGAGCTGGTGATGAAAAGCCCCTCGCTACACACCGAGCAAGAGCGCCTGCACGCCTGCGAGCAAGCCTCCATCCTCATCTCGCTCAAGAATCTGGAAAAAATGGCCTGCGTCAAGGAACGGCTCGACAACGGCACCCTCACCCTGCACGGCTGGTACTTCGACCTGCACACCGGCAGCCTGCTGGCCTACTCCGATCGCGCCGACGCCTTTCTGCCCCTGTTCTGCCCCATCGGGTCGTAACCGGGTCGTCATCGCTTCGCCAACGCCCGGCCACCCCAAGTCCTTCAATATTTCATTCAAAGGAAAACAAAAAACCCGCCCATCAAGCCATGAAAGGCGGGTTTTTTATCCTTTTGAAATGGATTTTATTTCAGGCCATCAGAACAGCACGCGCGCGCGGATGGTGCCGGGCACCTTGCGCAGCGCCTCGATTACCTTGGCGGCAGCGCCAGCCTCCGTATCGATCACCACATAGCCCACCGCCTCGTCGGTTTGCAGATATTGCGCGGCCACGTTGATTTGGGCGTCCGAAAACACCTGGTTGATGGCCGACATCACGCCCGGCACATTCTGGTGGATGTGCAAGATGCGGTCACGCCCCGGGTGGGCGGGCAGCGCAGCCTCGGGGAAGTTGACCGAAGTCGTCGTCGTGCCGTTGTCCGAGTAGCGCACCAGCTTTTCCGCCACCTCCAGGCCAATATTGGCCTGCGCCTCCATCGTCGAGCCGCCGATGTGCGGGGTGATGATGACGTTGTCCATGCCGCGCAGGGGCGAGAGGAACTCCTCGCTATTGGATTTGGGTTCAACGGGGAACACATCCACCGCCGCGCCCAGCAATTTCTTGCTGCGCAAGGCTTCGGCCAGGGCATCGATATCGACCACCGTGCCGCGCGAGGCGTTGATGAGGATGGCGCCATCCTTCATCGCCGCGATTTGCTTGGCGCCAATCATCCACTTGGTCGAGGGCAGCTCGGGCACGTGCAGCGTCACGATATCGCTCCTGGCCAACAGCTCATCCATGCCCACCTGCTGGGCGTTGCCCAGCGGCAGCTTGGTGACCACATCGGAAAACAGCACATGCATGCCCAGCGACTCGGCCAGCACCGACAACTGCGAACCGATGGAGCCGTAGCCGATGATGCCCAGCGTCTTGCCGCGCGTTTCATACGCATTGGTGGCCGACTTCAGCCAGCCGCCACGGTGCGCCACGGCGTTTTTTTCGGGGATGCCGCGCAGCAGCAAAATCGCCTCGCCCAGCACCAGCTCGGCGACCGAGCGAGTGTTGGAATACGGCGCGTTGAACACCGCCACGCCCTTGCGGCGCGCCGCTTCCAGATCGATCTGGTTGGTGCCAATGCAAAAACAGCCCACGGCCACCAGTTTCCTGGCCGACTCCAGCACCTCGGCCGTCACCTGCGTGCGCGAGCGAATGCCCACAAAGTGCGCATCGGCGATTTTCTCCGCCAGCTCCTGCCCCTGCATGGCACCGGGCAGCACTTCCACATTGGTGTAACCATCCTGCTCCAGCACCTGCACCGCAGAGGGGTGGATGCCTTCGAACAGAACGAATTTGATCTTGCTTTTGTCCAGCGATGTCTTGCTCATGATGGTCGGGGGCAGGCGAAAAAAAGCGGTGATGTTAGCACTAACCCTAGGCATCTTCGTGGTGCCTGAATCCGACGCTCCGCTACTTGCGTTGCTCCCCAGAGTCAAGCGATCTGAAGTGGCCTCTATGCAAACAACCTTGAAAACAGGCAAGAAGACTGATAAGTGACAGCAACGCAAAATTCCATATGCCGCCGGGTGGCCTTAAAAATCAAGAAACAGAAAAAATCCTACCAAGCACCCTGCTCATATCTCTGGAACTATCTTTAAGAACCCATTTTTTCACACGCTTTGAAAAACTTTCAAAAAAATCAGGAGCAAAGTGTTTTTTAATTACCCCACTTGAGTGCATCAAATCACCCCTCCGGCAGTCCACCCAAAAATATGGTATATCACCCCGCACAATATCGGAAATCTCTGCATCAATTATAGCATTTTTCGTTTTCTCATCAACCCTATCGTTACCCAGCGCACAACCAATCAACTTTTTCCTGATCGCGGAAATATTTTCATCCAAATCCCCACATGGCAACCAAATTTGAATTTGCAATATCTTATAATACGCAGTACTTCTAAATAAAACCCTAACAGCACCACCCTCACCAACATCAATAAGATTCAACAATTCGCATCCGCCAGAGCGAATAACATCATCCGCATCTTTCGCGCCACGCTGAATATAACTCGCATAATCCCTGGGATCAACAATAACGCCATCCCCACTCCTCAGTATATGATCCAAACTGTATTGATCCCGCCCAACAGAAAAACAAACATCACGCCCATTCAACGCCACCGATGGATTCAGATACCTGTGTCTGTTTTTTTGCCCTATCGGAGAGCTTGAATAATCAAACAATCCCGAATTTATGCAACTCCAGACAAAATCATTTTTCAAGGCAGATGCTAAGATTAATTCGATATCGATTATTTTTGGAACACCATTATTTGCCACAATAATATTCTCATGATGCAAATCCACAATCTCTAAAAAAGACGCAATAGAACAAATGACGCCAAAATTATAAAAATACCCAGACACATCCCCAACCGGCTTATTACCACAACACTCAACGAACTCCCTTAAGTAGCCATCTACACCCTCACAAAAAACCGGAGAAGTAATATCATCAATACCTAACCTCGAAGACACCACCTTTCCAACAGAAAAAACTAATTTCTGAGGAAAAGAACTCACCGACTTATAAACAAAACACTTCTCTTTCGAATCGCTGTCAACAATTTTTATCTTCAATAGCCTCTTAAGCCCATTATGCAAATCCCCATTCATAGAGTTAACGGAAACCATTTTTCCACCCATCATATTTTTGGCATTAATTACTTGTTTTTTTAGCGCATCATGCCTGCACTCCACCCAAACTCTCCACCGATCAAAAGCCTCAAACATAAATGATTTGTATAAATTTTCAGTATTTAATTTTCCAAAATTTGCACCAAAAGACACAAGCGCCGGCATCAGCATTTCTTCCGCGGCCACCCAAGACTCCTCAACAACCTCATCAGAAATCACTTTTTCGATTTTTTCATCAAAAATCGAATCCTCTATTGATACCCTCAAAAAGCCACGAGCAAGCTCCCCCATTCTAAACCTAAAATCACCCAAAGCATTATTAAAATCATATTTGTTTTTTTCTTGCATACGCCCTCAACTGCATTTTTTGACTAAATTCATTTTTTTCAAAAAATCGCTCAGACCTACCTCGCATAACCTCTGCGTACATGGTTGTATGAGATAAATCTCCAAGCATTTTCTTCATCATAACTTCACCAACCCCCTTCCCTCGATAGTCAGGATGCACGAGAATTTCAGACAAGTGAGTCACGCACACACCATCTGTGAACGCCCTAATGAACCCCATAACCGAGACAGAAGAAATCGCCACAACATAATAAGCTCCACGAAACATTTTTCGCAGCATACTCAGACTATATGCAGTTCCCCACCCACTCTTCAAATACACATCGCCTATGCTCGGAAGATATGACTCTATACCATGCGGGGATGTCACCAAAAAAAATGGCTCTCCATTTTTCATCAATTCCATTACCTATCCAATACCATAAAATGAAATCACACAACAAATCCTGAAACCAAATTAAAAGCCATGCACGAACCCAGACTCGAAGCATGGCTTTTGAATTTCAAACTCATGATCAAGGACACGCAGAACCATTAGGCAATTGGCATAAACGCATCATTTCTTCATGACTTATAATATCGCAAGTTCCTGAGCCGCAGCATTTTGTTGTCCCCATAGCCAAAACAGCCCTGTCTTCGATCGCCCTTATTTCATTTAAATCGATTGGAAGAAACTGAAAAACGCTTTCACTTATAGGATCTGGAACCGGCTTATTAATTAAAATCTGATCCAGAGGTAGATTGCTTGAATTTCCTCCCACAAAAGAAAGTGCAATAGCCGCAAATGCCGTCTCAACAGAACTCATAGAAAACTCCTTTCATACGAATGAGAACAAATCTCATGATCATTTATTCTATCATTGTCAATTTGCTGCGGGGGAATTCCATTACTCATCAAAGGGAATGCAGATCAACTGCGAAATGATCAAGCACGCCTTCGGCTTCACCGACCTGAGAAGTCATTGACGCAACAGAACAGATCAGCGCACGGGAAAGCGCAGCGCCAGCAGCTCCTGCAAGCCCATTTCGACAGCGATGGCCTCCAGCCGCTGGCGCGCGCTGCGTTTTTTGTGGCCGGTGTAGCGGGCGATGATGAGTTCGTTTTTCATGCTGTGCTCCCAGCCGGTGAGTTCGGTCACACTGACCTGGTAGCCCTGGGCCTCCAGATACAGGCAGCGCATGACGTTAGTGAGATGGCTGCCCAGCTCGCGCGTGTGCAGCGGGTGGCGCCACAGCTCGGCCAGGGGCGTGCGCGCCAGCGCCAGGGCTTTGTTCATGCGCAGATGGGCGGCGGCCTCGGCCTGGCAGCAGGGCACCAGCGCCATCGCCCGTGCGCGCTTGGCCAGGCCGAAGGCGATGGCATCGTCGGTGGCGCTGTCGCAGGCGTGCAAGGCGGTGACGATGTCCACCCGTGCGGGCAACTCGGGGGCGTTTTGCGCCTCGGCCACGGCCAGGGGCAAAAAGGCCATGCGCGCAAAGCCCAGGCGCTGGGCCAACGCTTGCGAGCGGGCGATCAGCTCGGGCCGCCATTCCACGCTCACCACACGCCCGCGCCCCAACGGGCGCAACACCAGGTCGTACAGCACAAAGCCCAGGTAGGACTTGCCCGCGCCGTGGTCCACCAGCACGGGGCCTGCATCGGGCGGTGCGCCATCGGCGGGCGTGGCCTGGGCCGCCTCCCGAATCAGCGGCTCGATGAATTGCACCAAATGCAGCACTTGCTTGAGTTTGCGGCGCGAATCCTGATTGAGCCGCCCTTCGCGGGTGAGGATGTGCAGTGCTTGCAGCAGTTCGACAGAAACATCTTGCGCCAGCCCCAGCTCGGCCAGGGCCTGGCGGGCTTTGTCGGCTGGGGTGCTGGCGGCAGACTCGGCGCGGCGAGGGTTGGAGCGAGGCTGCGGACGCGATGGGGAATCTTGGCGGGGCATACAAAGCAATGGCAATCGGGCTGCGGCCAGGGCGGCCGCGCGGGCCGGCATTTTCGCCCACAGCACGCCAGCAGCCCGCCAGCGGGCGCATACCGCCGCGGGCGGGCGCTACACTCGCGGGCTTTGCCGCCAACCGCCCCCGCCCATGAAGTTACAAGGCATCCGCCGCCGGATTGTGTACGTCACCATTTACGAACTGATCGCCATCGCCGTCTCGGGCCTGGGCTTGATGCTCGCCAGCGGGCGCGATATGCAGCAATCGCTGGTGGCCGCCACGCTGGCATCGGCCACGGCCATTGCCTGGAATTACATCTTCAACACCTTTTTCGAACGCTGGGAAGCGCGCCAGCCCATCAAAGGCCGCAGCCTCAAGCGCCGCATTGCCCACGCCATCGGCTTCGAGGGCGGTTTGCTGGTGTTTCTCGTGCCCCTGTTCGCCTGGCAGTTGCAAGTGAGCTTGTGGCAAGCGTTTGTGATGGATTTCGGGCTGCTGATCTTCTTTCTCATCTACACCTTTGTTTTCACCTGGTGCTTTGACCGCATTTTTGGCCTGCCCCAAAGCGCCGCCGCCGGGTAAACCCTCTCACCCCATCACAGAAACAGAAAGCCCCCCGTGCGCCACATTCCCCGCAAACGTTTCGGCCAGCATTTTCTGGTGGACGACGCCATCATTGAGCACATCGTCAAAGCCATCGCCCCCCGCCCCGGCCAACTGCTGGTGGAAATCGGCCCCGGCATGGCCGCCCTGACCGCGCCCTTGCTCGAGCGCATCGATCGCCTGTGCGTCATCGAGCTGGACCGCGACCTCATCGCCCGGCTGCGCCAGAACCCGCGCCTGCACGTCATCGCCAGCGACGTGCTGCAAGTCGATTTCGTGCAGCTTTCGGCGCAACTTTCGGCACAACTGGCCGCGCAGCACGGCGTCGAGCCAGGCGCTCCCGCCCCCAAGCTGCGCGTGGTGGGCAACCTGCCCTACAACATCTCCACCCCGCTGCTGTTTCACCTGCTGCAAGCCATCGACGTGGTGCAAGACCAGCACTTCATGCTGCAAAAAGAAGTCATCGACCGCATGCTGGCCGAGCCGGGCAGCTCCGCCTTCGGGCGCCTGTCGGTCATGCTGCAATGGCGCTATGCGATGGAGCGCGTGCTCAACGTGCCGCCCGAAGCCTTCGATCCGCCGCCCAAAGTCGATAGCGCCGTCGTGCGCATGCAGCCCCTGGCCGATTGGGTGCGCGTGCCCCAGCCCTTGCTGGAGGAGCTGGTCAAAGTCGCCTTCAGCCAAAAACGCAAACTCGTGCGCCACACTCTGGGCAAGTGGCTGGAGGCGCGCGGCTTTGCCGGCCACTTCGACACCCAGCGCCGCGCCGAGGAAATCCCCACGCATGAATACACCGCCCTGGCCGCGCAACTGCATGCGGCAGCGCCAGGCCAGGCATGAGGTTTTGGCGCACGCCCGCCCCACCAACAATCTACCAATCAAAAAGAAAATAAACCCAATACCCATCATGCCTAAAAATGGGTATTTTTTTGCCAATGAAATAGAATAAAAAAGCCAATACCCCGCAAGTCGCGACCTTTCGGAGCTCTTAAGCCAAGGCTAATTCAGGGATAATCCCTAGCCATGTCTATCACGCTCAAAACAGAAGCCGATTTGCCCGGCCTGCGCAACGCCTGCCGCCTGGCTTCGGAAGTTCTCGATTACCTCACCCCCCACATCAAACCCGGCATCACCACGCGCGAGATCGACCGCCTCGCCGCCCAGTGCATGGCCCAGCAAGGCACGCGCTCGGCCACGCTGGGCTACCAGCCCGAGGGCTATCCGCCCTACCCCGGCTCGGTCTGCACCTCGCCCAACCACGTCGTCTGCCACGGCATCCCCAACGACAAGCCGCTGAAAAAAGGCGACATCCTCAATGTGGACGTCACCGTCATCACCCCCGATGGCTGGTTTGGCGACAACAGCCGCATGTTCGAAATCGGCGCAGTCTCCATCGCCGCGCGGCGGCTGTGCCGCCTCACTTTCGAGGCCATGTGGCACGGCATCTTGCAAATCAAGCCCGGCAACCGCCTGGGCGATGTGGGCCACGCCATCCAGAAATTCGCCGAAGGCAATGGCCTTTCCGTCGTGCGCGAATACTGCGGCCACGGCATCGGCCGCGCCTTCCACGAAGAACCCCAGGTGCTGCACTACGGCCGCCCCGGCACAGGCGAGCGGCTGGAGCCAGGCATGGTCTTCACCGTCGAACCCATGCTCAACCTGGGCCGCCCCGAAATCAAACACCTCGGCCACGACGGCTGGACGGTCGTGACCAAAGACCACAGCCTCACCGCCCAATGGGAGCACCAGGTGCTGGTCACCCCCACGGGCTACGAAGTGCTCACCCTCTCGCAAGGCTCGCCCGCCCTGCCCGACTTCGTGCAGGCCACCAGGACCTGAATTTTTACAAATCAACCGAAATAAAAAACACCGCTTTCGGCACAACTGGCCTAAAGCGGTGTTTTTATTGATCTGCAATCGGTGTACGGCCAGGCGCTACTTCCAGAACTTCCACCAAGCTGGTTTAGCCTCCGGCGCTGCCGCGCCGCCCTGCCCGCCTTGCGGGAAAGACGCCTGACGCACCCGGCGCGTGTCGTCGCGCAAATCCGTCATGCCCAGCTTGTCGTAGGACTTTTCCAGAATCTCCAGCGCCTCGGCCAGCGCCGGGGCCTCCTTGTAGTCACCAATGGCCATCTGCGCGCGGTTGATGGCCGCCACGTAAGCCCCGCGCGAGTAGTAATAGCGCGCCACATGCACCTCATAGGCCGCCAAGGCATTCACGATATACAGCATGCGCTGAGCCGCATCGGGCGCATAGCGCGATTGGGGGTAGCGGTCGGTCAGCTCCTTGAACGCCTCGAACGACTCCTTGGCCGCGCGCTGATCGCGCTCGGACAGGTCTTGCGGCGACAGCCACGAAAACAGCCCCGGGTTATCGCTGAAGTTGATCAGGCCCTTGAGATACAGCGCGTAATCCACCGCCTCGCTGGTGGGGTGCAACTGCATGAAGCGATCCAACGTGGCAATCGCCTCCGCCCCCTTGCCATCCTTGTACTGGGCATAAGCCTTGTCGATCTGGGCCTGCTGCGCCAGCGTGGTGCCCGCAGCGCGCCCTTCCAGACGCTCGAGCAGCGGCACGGCTTTCTCGAAATTGGCGGAATTGAGTTCGCCACGCGCTTCGCTGTAGAGCCGGTCGGCCGACCAGTTTTCCGTGCGATCTTTGGAAGTGCTGGAACAAGCCGCAAGCACAAGCGCCAGCGCGCCACAAAGCAGGGGTGAGGTGTGAATTCGCATAAACCAAGGGCCGTGCAACCGGGCAATACAGGGAGAAAACGCCCCAAAAGGCAGGCAGAAAGAGGCAGGCAAAAAAGGCCAAAAAACAATGGGCGGCCATTGTAGCCATGCCCACTGCCGTTGCTGAGAGCCTGTTCAAAATCTCGGCGCGAGTGGACAAGAAGCGGTTTGGAATGGGCTGCAAGGCGCAAAACACAGCCATAGCCGCAGCTATGGCGAGGCTTTGCAACGCCGCAGACCGCCCAAATCCGCTTTCTTGAACACCGTGCAGAGATTTTGAACAGGCGCTGAGAGGCCAAGGGCCTGTCCACGGCCTTGGCCGCGCTCTGGCGCAATCGTGTTTGGGGGGACAATCGCCGCCTTCTCGTTTTCAGCCTTTGCCTGCCTCTTGCCATGTCCCACTGCGCCCCCGCTTGCCGCCTCTCCTTGCTCGCCCTTGCCACATCGGCCCTGGTCGGCCTTTCAGCCTGGGGCTGGCTGAAAGTCATTCCCGCCTCCGATCACCATGCTGCGCCACAGCGGCCCGTTGCGGTTTCAGAGAATCCAGCCAAGTCCGTCCCCATCCCCGCCCTGGCAGAGCGCGCGCAGCCGATGTATCTGCTGCTGACGGTTGAGGGGCTGGATTACTGTCCCGAAAACGACACCAGCGATGCCCTCAAGGCCGATTTGGTGCGCCAGAACTTCGACAACGCCACCCATCTCCAGCATTTGCTCGAATCCATTGAGCCTGGCGGCGCGCAAGGGAAAATCCAGGCCGGCTATGTCATTACCACCAAGCTGCTGAGCCTGTTCAAACCCGAAAGTGACGGCCAGGGCTGGGCTTTCGATGCGGGGGGCTTTGCCTGCCAACTGCGCCTGGTGGAAAAGCTCGACCGCCCCGTGGCCTTGTACCTGTCCTCCACCCACTTCGATACCCAAGGCACGCTGCCCCAGAAGCTGAGCCAGGAGGCGGCCAACCTGGCCCTGTTCCCCGACCTCAAGCCCGCCACGCTGAGCTATTTCTCCTACCCCATCGTCCCCTACACCCTGCAAACGGATGGGGCCATTGCCGTCAACCACTACAAACGCCAGGCCCTGGCGCACATCCACCAGATGGTGCAGGCGCTGGCGCCCGAGCACCGGCGCAAGATCGTCGCCATCTTTCTGGGCGGCGAAACGCACCAGTTCTACCAGGGCTTTGAAGATGGCATGGGCGAATTCGCCCAGCCCGTGGTAACCGATTACAGCCCCGCCTCCCAGCAGCAGTTTCGCGCCTGGCTGGCCCGGCGCTACGGCAGCATTGATGCACTCAACCAGGCCTGGGGCAGCGCCTTGCCTTCCTTTGACGCCGTTGCCGCGCCAGCGGGCAACTTCCGCGCCCAGCCGCAAACGCCGCTTTTGGCCCATTACGACGGCTATGCCCAGGGCAGCGTGCCCGTGCACGGCTGGTTCTGGGACGCCAGCGGCACGACCGAAGCCCTGCGCGTGTACCTGGACGGGCAATACATCGGCCCCGCCCAATGGGGCCTGAACCGGCTGGATGTGTACCGCGCCGTGGAGGACATTGCCACCCCTGCCGTGGGCTTTCGCATGAATTTGCCCTTTGACCGCCTGCCCGCCGGGCGGCACATGGTCAGCATCACCCACGCCCAGGGCGCGCATGAGTGCCTGATGGACGAGCGCGTGATCGAAGTGCTGCGCCCCGCGCCCGCTGCCGGGGCCGATGCGCCGCTGGATTTCAGCGACAAGCACCGCGTGTTCACCAGCATGCGCGACAAACCCCTGCGCTGCCCACAGCGGGCCAAGGCCGGCAAGCGCCATTACCTCGACAGCCCCGCCTGGGACATGAAGGTGGCCTTCAACCCCGCCGCGCGGGACTGGAACCTCTTTCGCCAGGCACAGGTGCGCGCGTACATGCAGCAGATCTACGACTGGGCGGTGGAGATTGGCTACGACGCCAGCCTGCTGTTCTCGCACCAGATCGTGCCCGAGCTCAACTCAAGCTGGAACGAAAACCTCTTTGCCACGCAAGGCAGCGTAGCCGCCGATACGCCTTGGAAGCCCGGCTTCAACCTCTACGGCGCAGGCGCCTGGTCGCCCTGGACGCAGGACTTCCTCCAGCGCCTGGCGCCACAGGAGGGCGGCTACGGCATCCCCGAGTTCCACCCCCAGCAGTGGAAAGACGCCCGCAGCGCCCGCGCCGCCATCGCCCACCACTACAACGCGGGGGCGCATTTCCTCAGCCCGTATTACTTCTCCATCATCCCGCCGCAGTATTTGCAGGATCCCACCTCCAACGCCGTGGCGCGCATGCGCCTGGAGGCAGGCAACAGCGCCGATGGCTCCAACGTCTTTTACGAAGCCATCCGCGAATATGCCCGGCAGTAATCAGCCAAAAACCCGAAACAACCAATCAAAGGAAAATAAAAACCATATCCATATTGCCAAAACAAGGTTATTTTGTTTCCTATTGATTGATAAAAAAACAACGCATCCGCCCTGTTGCAGCCCCTGCCTCGCCCCCCTCTCGCATGGCCGCCATTCTTTTGCTTTACTCCACCGTTGATGGGCACACCCTGCACATCTGCCGCCACATCCAGGCCCGGCTCCAGGCCCAGGGGCACAGCGCCACGCTGGCCAGCATCACGGCCGAACCGCTGCCGGATTTGGCCGCATTCGACGCCATCGCCATCGCCGCCAGCATCCGCTACGGCAAGCACCGCCGCTCGGTGTTCGAGTTTGTTGCGCGCCATCTGGACGCGCTCGAACGCGTGCCCAGCGCGTTTTTTTCCGTCAACCTCGTCGCGCGCAAGCCCGAGAAAAACCAGGCCGAAACCAACCCTTACGTGCGCAAGTTTTTCGCCCAAACGGCATGGCGCCCGCAATTGACGGATGTGTTTGCGGGCAAGATCGACTACCCCCGCTATCGCCTGGCCGACAAGCTCATCATCCGCTTCATCATGTGGATGACCAACGGCCCGACGGACTTGCGCACCACTGCGGAATTCACCGATTGGCAGCGCGTTGACGCCTTTGCCAAGCGGCTTGGCTCACTGTGACGGGGCGGCGGCCTGCACCAGGGCTTGCGTGTAAGCACACTGCGGATGCTCAAGCACCGCGCGCCAGGGGCCGTATTCCACCGCCTGGCCATCTTTCATGACCAGGACGTCGTGGGCCATGGCGTGCACCACATCCATATCGTGGGTGATGAGCAGATAGGCCAGCCCCCGCTCGCGTTGCAGACGTTGCAGCAAGGCCAGCACCTGCTGCGCGATGGTGGCATCCAGGGCGCTGGTGGGCTCGTCGAGCACGAGCACGGCAGGCTCGCTCACCAGCGCGCGGGCGATGGCGATGCGCTGGCGCTGGCCGCCGGAAAAAGCGTGCGGATAGCGCCCCAGCAGGCCGGGCCAGTGGTGCAGATCCAGCCCCACTTCCGCCAGCAGCGCAGCGACTTTGGCGCGGCGCTGCTCGGCGCTCAGGTGCGGCGCATGGACCAACAAGCCCTCCTGCACGATTTCCCCCACCGTCAAGCGCGGGGAGAGGGCCGAGAACGGGTCTTGAAACACCACCTGCACCTGGCGGCGCAAAGCCCGGTTATGCGGCGTGTTGCGCAGCGCGGGCTGCTGCCACGGCTGGCCTTGTAGCCGCAGCTCGCCCTGGCAAGGCAGCAGCCCCAGCACCGCTTGCGCCAGCGTGGTCTTGCCCGAGCCCGATTCGCCCACCACCGCCAGCGTTTGGCCGGCGCGCAAGGTGAAATCCAGCGCCTGCACCGCCGTGAAATGCCCTTTGCGCAGCCAGCCGCGCAGGCCCGGCAGCGGCACTTCGTAATCCACGTGCACGCCGCGCGCCTCGATACAGGCCGGGGCGCTGTCGCCCGCTGCGCCGCGTTGCTGCACCTCCACCACATCCCGCCGGGGGCGGCTGCCCAGCAATTGGCGGGTGTAAGCCTGCCGGGGATTTTCAAAAACCTGCCGCACCGGGCCTTGCTCCACGATGCGCCCGGCCTGCATCACCGCCACGCGGTCGGCAAAGTGGCGCACCAGGTTCAAGTCGTGGGTAATCAGCAGCACCGCCATGCCGCTGTCTTGCTGCAAATCGGCCAGCAATTGCAGGATTTGCAGGCGCAGGTGCACATCCAGCGCCGTCGTCGGCTCATCGGCAATCAGCAGCCTGGGCCGGTTGGCCAGGGCCAGGGCGATCATGGCGCGCTGGCGCTGGCCGCCGCTGAGCTGGTGCGGGTAGCTGCGCGCGCGCCGCTGCGGCTCGGGGATGCCGGTTTGCGCCAGTAGCTGGGCGGCCTGCTGCTGCGCGGCGCGTTTGGACAAGCCTTGCTTGATTTGCAGGATTTCGGCGATCTGGTTGCCGATGGTCATCAGCGGGTTGAAGGCCGTCATCGGCTCCTGGAACACCACCGCCGCGTCCGCGCCGCGCACCGCCTGCAATTGGGGCGCGTGCATGCGCACCAAATCGCGCCCTTGCAGCAGCGCCTGGCCGCTGAGCTGCGCGCCCTCGAGCAGGCGCAGCAAGCTCAGCGCGGTGACGCTTTTGCCCGAACCAGACTCCCCCACCAGCGCCAGCTTTTCGCCCGGCGCCAGGGTGAAATCCACGCCATGCACCACGGTTTTGCCCTCAAAGGCCACGCGGAAATCGCGCACCTCCAGCAGCGGGGCGGGGGCGGGCAGCGCATTCATGCCGACCTCACTGGCAGCCAAGCGCCTGCTCCGCCTGGGTGAAGATGGCTTGATTGCAGATCAAAAGAAACAAAAAAGCCGGTTTTCGGCATGATGGCTGGAGCATTGAATTTCGCTTGATATGCAATCATATTACAATTCAATAAGAAAAAATACCACCCGTTTTCGGCAATACAGGCATTGTTTGCGTTTTCCCTTGATATGAAATTGAGCTTACGCATCGGCCTTGCGGGGATCGAGCGCGTCGCGCAGCGCATCGCCCATCAGCGTCAGCAGCAGCAGCGTCAACACCATGACGGCGAAGGTGAAAACGCCAATCCACCAGGCGTCCAGATTGCTTTTGCCCTGGTTGAGCAGCGCGCCCAGCGACGGCGTGCCCGGCGGCACGCCCAGGCCCAGAAAATCCAGCGCCACCAAAGAGGTGATGGCCGCGCCCATGCGAAAGGGCAGAAACGTCACCACCGGCGTCATGCTGTTGGGCAGGATGTGGCGCGTCATGAGGCGCCAGTTGCCCACGCCCAGCGCCCGCGCCGCGCGCACGTAATCGAGTTGGCGGTTGCGCAAGAATTCGGCGCGCACGTAGTCCGACAACCCCATCCAGCCAAACAGGCTGAGGATCAGCAGCAGCAAGCCCACGCTGGGCTGAAAAATCGCGCTGAGGGTGATGAGCAAATACAGCTCGGGCATGGAGCCCCAAACCTCGATAAAGCGCTGCCCCGCCAAATCCACCTTGCCCGCAAAAAAGCCCTGCACCGCCCCGGCCAGCACCCCGAGCAGCACGCCAATGGCCGTCAGCGCCAGGGCGAACAGCACGCTGATGCGAAAGCCGTAGAGCAATTGCGCCAGCAAGTCGCGGCCGCGGTCGTCCGTGCCCAGCCAGTTCTGGCGCGAGGGGGGCGCCGGGTCGGGCGCGCTGCTGTGGTAGTTGATGGTGCCCGCGCCGTAACGATTGGGCGGAAAAATGGCCCAGTTGCTGCCGCTGTGGATGCGCTGCGCGATGAAGGGGTCGAGGTAATCGGCCTCGGTATCGAACTGCCCGCCAAACTGCGTCTCCGGGTAGGTCTGGAACACGGGAAAGTAATACTGGCCCTCATAGCGCATCAGCAAAGGCTTGTCGTTGGAGAGCAGCTCCGCCATCAGGCTGAGCGCCAGCATCAGGGCAAACAGCACAAAGCTCCCATACCCCAGGCGGTTGCGCTTGAATCGGCGCCACGCCCGCTGGCGCGGGCTGGCATAGGCGAAGGAATAATCGGGCGACGGGGACATAAATGCAGTCAACAACATCCGGGCAGGCACGGGCCAGAGCTGAAAAAACCCTGCCCTTCATGATGGACAAGCAACGCCATCCATCCACCACCAACGACAACGGCAAGTGTATGCAAGAACTGCGATTGGGCCATTGAACGCCCCGATGGCGCGCGGCAGCGCATGCGACTGGCCCGCAGGGCCGCTACGATGGCGGGCTTTGCAATTTCAAAGGCCCTACCCCATGCCCCTGTCCGCCCTTCCCTTGCTTTCCCCGCTTTGCCGCCGCCCCTTCGCGCTGGCCGCTGGCGCGCTGTGCCTCGCGCTGGGCGCAGCGACCTTCACCGCCCCCGCCGCCGCCCAGGCCAAGGGCCAGCTCATCGGCACGGTGGATACCGCTTTCATCCTCATCGGGCGCGACCACGATATTGCGGTGGAGGCCTATGACGACCCCGCCGTGCAAGGCGTGAGCTGCTACGTCTCGCGCGCGCGCACCGGCGGCATCAAAGGCTCGCTGGGCCTGGCCGAAGACCGCGCCGAAGCCTCCATCTCCTGCCGCCAGGTCGGCCCCGTGCGCATCGACAAGGAGCTGCCGCTGCAAGAGCAGGTGTTCAGCGAGCGCATGTCCATCCTGTTCAAGCGCCTGCGCGTCGTGCGCATGGTCGACGTCGATCGCAACACCCTGGTCTATCTGACCTATTCGGACAAGCTGATCGACGGCTCGCCGCAAAACAGCGTCACCGCCGTGCCCATCGACCGCGCCATGCCCATTCCCGTCAAGAAATAAAACCAACAAGCCCACCGCCCGTTGCATGAAAAGCTACCTCCTTGCCCTTGACCAAGGCACCTCCAGCTCGCGCAGCATTGTTTTCGACATGCAAGGCCAGCTCTGCGCCATCGCGCAGCAAGAGCTGCCGCAAATCTACCCGCGCCCCGGCTGGGTTGAACACGACCCGCAGCTCATCTGGCAAACCCAACTGGCCACCGCCCAGCGTGCGCTGCAACAAGCGGGCGTGAGCGCCAGCCAGGTGCGCGCCGTGGGCATCACCAACCAGCGCGAAACCGCCGTGCTGTGGGAGCGCGCCAGCGGCAAGCCGCTGCACCACGCCATCGTCTGGCAAGACCGCCGCGCCGAACCGGCCTGCGCCCGCCTGCGCGAGGCCGGGCATGAAGCCCTGGTGCAGCAAAAAACCGGGCTGATCGTCGATGCCTACTTCTCCGCCACCAAGCTGCAATGGTTGCTGGAGAACATCCCCGGCGCACGCGCGCGGGCCGAGCGCGGCGAACTGGCCTTTGGCACCATCGACAGTTGGCTGATCTGGAACCTCACGCGCGGCGCGGCCCACGTCACCGACGTCAGCAACGCCTCGCGCACCATGTTGTTCGACATCCGCCGCAACGCCTGGGACGGAGAACTGCTGGCGCTGCTGGACATCCCCCCCGCCCTGCTGCCGCAGGTGCTGCCCTCGGCCAGCGCCTTTGGCCACATCCACCCCGATTGGCTGGGCGCGGCCCTGCCCATTTGCGGCGTGGCGGGCGACCAGCAAGCCGCCCTGTTCGGCCAGGCCTGCTTTCGCGACGGCATGGCCAAAAACACCTACGGCACCGGCTGCTTCATGCTCATGCACACGGGCGAGCACTTCCAGCTCTCGCACAACGGGCTGCTCACCACCAGCGCCGCGCAAACCGATGCCGCCCGCCGCTTTGCGCTGGAAGGCAGCGTCTTCGTTGGCGGCGCCGTCGTGCAATGGCTGCGCGACGGCCTGGGCGCCATCAGCAGCAGCGATCAGGTGCAACACCTGGCCGAAACCGTGCCCGACAGCGCCGGCGTGCGCTTTGTGCCCGCCTTCACCGGCCTGGGCGCGCCCTACTGGCAGCCCCAGGCGCGCGGCACCATCACCGGCATCACGCGCGGCACCAGCATCGCCCACATCGCCCGCGCCGCGCTGGAGAGCATCGCCTACCAAAGCGCCGCCCTGCTCAACGCCATGGACCGCGACGCCCAGGCCGCAGGCGCTGCCGCCGTGGCCGAGCTGCGCGTGGACGGCGGCGCCAGCGTCAACGACTTGCTGATGCAATTCCAGGCCGATTTGCTGGGCATCCCCGTGCTGCGCCCCAAAGAGGTGGAAACCACCGCCCTGGGCGCGGCCTGGCTGGCGGGCCTGGGCGCGGGCCTGTACGCCGGGGCGGACGAGCTGAGCAGCCTCTGGCAAGCCCAGCGGCGCTTTTACCCCACCATGCCGCGCGAGCGCGCCCAGGAGCTGATGCAGGAGTGGGAACACGCCGTGCGCCAGGCCACGGCGGCATGAGCGTGGCCTTGGCCGCCAAATATCCAATCAAAAGAAAATCAACTTCAATACCATCATGCCGAAACAGGCATGATTTATTTCTCTTGAAATAGAAATAAAAGCATGGCCGCGCTTTTTACAAGCGCGCCAGGCGCCGCAGCGCCTCGGCCAGCGTGGCCTCTTGCTTGGCAAAGCAAAAGCGCACCACTTTCTGGTCGAAGCCATCGGCGTAAAAGGCCGAAAGGGGGATGGCCGCCACGCCGATTTCGCACGTCAGCCATTGGCAGAACTGGTCTTCGGGCAAGTCGCGCTCGGGCACGGCCAGCTCGGCGATGCTGGCGCACTGGAAGTAAGTGCCCTCGCAGGGCAGCAGGCGAAAGCGCGTTTGCGCCAGCCCGGCGCGGAAGGCATCGCGCTTGGCGGCGTAAAACGCGGGCAGGTTCAGATACGGGGCCGGATCGCGCAAATACGCCGCCAGCCCGTGCTGCATGGGGGTGTTGACGGTAAAGACGTTGAACTGGTGCACTTTGCGCAGCTCCGCGCTCAGGGGCGCGGGGGCGGCGACGTAGCCCACCTTCCAGCCGGTGACGTGAAAAGTCTTGCCAAAGCTGCCAATCACGAACGCGCGCGCGGCCAGCGCCGAGTGGCGCGCCACGCTTTCGTGCCGCAGCGGGGCGTACACCATGTGCTCGTACACCTCGTCGCTGATGAGCAGCGCATTGGTGGGCGCCAGCAGCTCGGCCAGGCGCTGCATGTCGGCCGCGCTCCAGACGGTGCCGCTGGGGTTGTGCGGGGTGTTGAGGATGAGCGCGCGCGTGCGCGACCCCAGCGCGGCGGCGATGCGGTCGAAATCGGGCCGAAAACTCCCGGGCGTGAGCGGCACGCGCACGGCGGTGGCCCCGGCCAGGGCGATGGCGGGCAGGTAGCAGTCGTAGCAGGGTTCGAGCACGATGACTTCATCGCCCGGCCCGGCGCAGCAGAGCAAGGTGGTGAGGATGGCTTGCGTGGCCCCGGCGGTGATGGTGATCTCGCGCTCGGCGTCGTACGCATGGCCGTAGAGCGCCTGCATTTGGGCGGCGATGGCCTGGCGCAGGGCGGGCACGCCGGGCATGGGCGGGTATTGGTTGTGCCCGTCGCGCATGGCCTGGGCCACGGCATCGACCAGCGCCGCATCGCAATCGAAATCGGGAAAGCCCTGGCCGAGGTTGACGGCCTGATGCTGGGCGGCCAGCGCCGACATGACGGAAAAAATCGTCGTGCCCACGCCGGGCAGACGCGATGCAATGGCGGGGGTGGAAAAGGTGGCCGGGGCGGCGGGCTGGGCGGCAGTCATGACAAATCAAAGGAAATAAAACAACCTTGTTTCGGCTTGATGGGCATCAAGCCGATTTTCTTTCGATTAAAAAACCAATGGCTTTCCGCCTTGCAGGCTATCCAGCGCCTGGGCAGCCACGCGCTTGGGCAGTGTCAAGCCGCCACGCGCTCGATATCGGCGCCCAGGGCGCGCAGTTTGGCTTCGATGCTGTCGTAGCCGCGGTCGAGGTGGTGCAGCTCGGCCACACGGGTTTCGCCTTCGGCCACCAGACCGGCGATGACCAGGCAGGCCGAAGCGCGCAAGTCGGTGGAGCTGACGGATGCGCCGCCCAGCTTGGCCCCGCCTTCGATGACGGCGACCTTGCCATCGGCCTGGATGTGCGCGCCCAGGCGGGCCAGCTCGCCCACGTGCATGAAGCGGTTTTCGAAAATCGTCTCGGTCACGGTGCTGCTGCCCTTGGCCACGCAGTTGAACGCCATGAACTGCGCCTGCATGTCGGTGGGAAAGCCGGGGTATTCGGTGGTGCGAAAGCTCTGCGCCGTCAATTGGCCGCTGGCCGCGCCGGGGCTGCGCACGCGGATGCCCTCGGGCAACACGTCGATGGCCACGCCCGCCTCGGTGAGTTTGTCCAGCACGGCATGCAAATGCTCGGCGCGGGCGTTGCGCAGCAGCACGTCGCCGCCCGTGGCAGCGACGGCGCAGAGGAAGGTGCCTGCCTCGATGCGGTCGGCCACCACTTCGTGGGTGCAGCCGTGCAGGCGCTCCACGCCCTGGATGCGGATCACGCCCGTGCCGTGGCCTTCGATGCGCGCGCCCATGGCGATGAGCATTTCGGCCAGGTCAATCACTTCCGGCTCTTGCGCCGCATTGGTCAGCACCGTTTCGCCTTCGGCCAGGGTGGCGGCCATGAGCAGGTTTTCCGTGCCGGTGACGGTAATCATCTCCGTGGTGATGTGCGCGCCCTTGAGGCGGCTTTGCCCCGGCGGCAGGGAGGCGACGATGTTGCCGTGCTCGATCTGGATTTGCGCGCCCATGGCTTGCAGGCCTCGGGTGTGCTGCTCCACCGGGCGCGAACCGATGGCACAGCCGCCGGGCAGCGCCACGGTGGCCTGCCCCAGCCGCGCCATCAGCGGGCCCAGCGCGAGGATGGAAGCGCGCATGCTGCGCACCAGCTCATAGGGCGCATGCGGCTGGCCCAGGCGCTCTGCGTGGAGGTAGGCGGTGGAGGCCACATCCAGCGCGTCGGCGCTGCGCGCGCTGCCTTCGTGGCGCACTTGCACGCCCACGCATTGCAGCAGTTGCAGCATGGTGTCCACATCTTGCAGGCGGGGGACGTTGCGCAGCACGACCGGCTCGCTGCTCAGCAAGCTGGCGCACAGCAGGGGCAGCGCGGCGTTTTTCGCGCCGGAGATGGCCACTTGCCCGTGCAGGGGGCGGCCGCCGCGGACGATGAGTTGTTCGGCAGACATGCGTCGCTTACTCCCGGGGCGGTTAGGCCTGTTGGGCTTGCCACTCGGCGGGCGTGAGGGTTTTCATGGAGAGGGCGTGCAGCTCGTCGGTATGCATGCGGTTGCCCAGGGTGGCATAGACCTTTTTGTGCCGCTGGATGCGCATCAGCCCCTCGAATTCGGGCGAAACAATGGTGGCAAACCAGTGGCGGCCATCGCCCTCGAGCGCGATGTGCTGGCAGGCAATGCCTTGCTCGATGAGGGCGCGGATTTCTTCTGCGGTCATGGGGGATGAAAGTCTGTGTGGGGGGGAGAAAAAAATCAGCCGCGAATCTTATAGCCATTGCGAAGCATGCCCAGGGCCAGGGCGGCCGTGGCGGCCCAGACCGCCAGCGTGATGCCCAGGCTTAGCCAGGGGGAGAAATCGCCCTGGCCGAGAAAGCCGTAGCGAAAGCCGTCGATCAGGTAGAAGAAGGGGTTGAGGTGGCTGATTTGCTGCCACAGCGCGGGCAGCGAGTGGATGGAATAGAACACGCCGGAGAGAAACGTCATGGGCATGATGAGAAAGTTCTGGAACGCGGCGAGCTGGTCGAACTTGTCCGCCCACAGCCCGGCAATCAGCCCCAGCGTGCCCAGCAGCCCCGCGCCGATGAGGGCAAAGGCCAGCGCCCAGAATGGATGGGGCAATTGCAGCTCGGTGAAAAACGGCGTGACCAGCAGCACGCACGCGCCCACCACCAGCGCGCGCAGGATGCTCGAGGCGATATAGGCGGCAAACCAGGCGCGGTGCGACAGCGGCGTGAGCAGCAAAAACGTCAGGCTGCCGGTGATCTTGCTCTGGATCAGGCTGGAGGAGCTGTTGGCAAAGGCGTTGTTCAAAATCGCCATCATCGCAAGGCCCGGGATGAGAAAGCGCGCATAGGCCATGCCGCCGTACACCTCGGCGCGGCCAGCGAGCACGTGGTTGAAGATCAGCAAATACAGCACGGTGGAGAGCACCGGCGCCGCAATGGTTTGCAGCGCCACGCGCCAAAAGCGCAGGATTTCCTTGAGAAACAGGGTGTACCAGCCCCACAACGTGGCGCGCCAGGAGGTGGCGCGCTGCGCGGGCGCAAGGGCCAGGCTGGCTTGCCGCTGGGCGGCGACGGCGGCGGCATCGTCCTTCAAAACTGGCTCAGACATAGCATTTCAACCAATAAAACCAATTAAACAAATCAAAAGAAATACATCATCAATACCATCATGCCGAAACAGGCTTATTTTTATTCCTTTGATATGGAAAAAAATCGGACTTGCACTTACCCCTGCACCGCTGGCGCAGCCTGATCCTGGCGCTCCTGCTGCATCAGGGCGATGAACACATCCTCCAGATGCGCGCGGCGGATTTCCATCTCCTCGACCTGCACGCCCGCCTGGCGCAACTGGTTGAGGATCTCCTCCACCGCCTGCGCGCTGCCCTGCCCCTGGCCGGTGGGGATTTGCACCGTGCGCCCCGTCACCCTGGCGCGCGCGGCCAACGCGGGCGGTAGCGCCTGCTGGGTCTTGAACTGCAACACGCTCTGGCTCAGCCGCGCGAGCAAATCGCCCGTCTCCTCCAGCGCAATCAGGCGGCCGCCGCGCAGCATGGCAATGCGCTGGCACAGCGCCTCGGCCTCCTCAAGGTAATGCGTGGTCAGCAGCACCGTATGGCCCTCGCGGTTGAGCTGCTCGATGAAATGCCACAGCATCTGGCGCAGCTCCACATCCACCCCGGCCGTCGGCTCATCGAGCACGATCACCGGCGGCTTGTGCACCAGCGCCTGCGCCACCATCACCCGCCGCTTCATGCCGCCCGAGAGCTGGCGCATGTTGGCATTGGCCTTGTCCGTCAGCCCCAGGTGGTGCAGCAGGGAGTCGATCCAGTCGTCGTTGCGGCGGATGCCGAAATAGCCGGACTGGAAGCGCAGCGTTTCGCGCACGGAGAAAAACGGGTCGAACACCAGCTCCTGCGGCACGATGCCCAGGCGCTGGCGCGTTTGCGCCGGCTCGCGCTGCACGTCAAAACCCTGCACCCGCACCGTCCCCGCGCTGGGGCGCACCAGCCCGCCCAAAATGCCAATCAGCGACGTCTTGCCCGCCCCATTGGGGCCGAGCAGGCCGAGAAACTCGCCCTCGCGCACCTCCAGATTGATGTCGCGCAACGCCTGAAACGGCCCGGCGGGCGTGGCATAGGTTTTACTGACGGACTGGAAGGAAACGGCTGCTGGCATGGCGGGAACAAAAAAACCGCCTGGGGGCGGTTGGGCGTAGCGGTACTGAACAAGCCGCGCAGTGTAAGCCAAGATGCCAAGGCGGCGTGGCAAAGCGGTTGACGCACCGACATCAATCCAAATCAAAGAAAAATACAATCCATATCCAATTTGCCAAAAAATGCGCAAATTATTTCTTTTGAATTAAAAAATCCTGGGCTTGCAAGGCCCAGGCTTTCTTTCTCCCGCCCTGCGGGGGCTACATCAGCAGCGCGCCTCGGCCCCCTTGCGGGTGTAGTACCACCAGTTCAGCGCGGCGCAGACGGCGTAGAAGGCGATGAAGCCGTAGAGCGCGGCGTTGACGCTGCCCGTGGCGGCGATGGAGGTGCCATAGCTCTTGGGGATGAAAAAGCCGCCGTAGGCTGCAAAGGCGGCGGTGAAGCCGATCACGGCCGCGCCTTCCTTGGTGGCGTCCAGACGGGCTTGCTCCACGGAAACCTTGCCCTGCTCGGCAAACTTCTGGTGCATGTTCAAGAAGATCACCGGCACTTGCATGAAGGTCGAGCCGTTGCCAATGCCCGTGAGCGCAAACAGCACCAGAAAGCACACGAAAAAGCCCCAGAAGTTGCCGCCCTGGCCGTTGCTGGGCAAAAAGAAGATCACGCCCAGCACGGCCACGATCATGCCCATGAAGACGATTTGCGTGACGATGGCGCCGCTTTTGATCTTGTCGGAAACCCAGCCGCCAATGGGGCGGATGAGCGCGCCCACCAGCGGGCCGAGGAAGGCGTATTTCACCGGGTCGATGCCGGTGAACTGGCTTTTGATCAGCATCGGAAAGCCCGCCGCAAAGCCCAGGAAGGAGCCGAAGGTGCCCAGATACAGCACGCACATGATCCAGTTGTGCTTGCGCTTGAAGATGATGGCCTGCTCGGCAAAACTGGCCTTGGCCGAGGCCAGGTCGTTCATGCCGAACCAGGCCGCCAGGGTGGAGGCGATGATGAAGGGCGCCCAGACAAAGCCTGCGTTTTGCAGCCAGATTTGTTTGGTCACATCGCCCTTGGCCCAGGTCTGCGCCTCGCCGCCGAGCGCGCCGAACACGCCTGCGGTGATGATCAGCGGCACCACGAACTGCACGGTGGAAACGCCCAGGTTGCCCAGCCCCGCGTTCAGCCCCAGCGCCGTGCCCTTCTCCGCCTTGGGGAAGAAGAAGCTGATGTTGGCCATGCTGGAGGAGAAGTTGCCCCCGCCAAAGCCGCACAGCAAGGCCAGCACGACCATGGTGACGTAGCTGGTATCGGGGTTTTGCACCGCAAAGCCCAGGCCGATGGCGGGCAGCAGCAAGCTGGCGGTGGACAGCGCCGTCCACTTGCGCCCGCCGAAGATGGGCACCATGAAGGAATAGAAAATCCGCAGCGTCGCGCCCGAGAGCGCAGGCAGCGCGGCCAGCCAGAACAGTTGGTTTTCGGTGTACTTGAAGCCGATGTTGGGCAGGTTGATCACCGCCACGCTCCAGACCTGCCAGACGGCAAAGGCCAGCAGCAGCGCGGGGATGGAAATCCACAAATTGCGTCTGGCGATTTTCTTGCCGGCGCCTTGCCAGAAGTCCTTGTCTTCGGGCCGCCAGTCTTGAATCAAATAGGACATGGGGAAAGCTCTTTCTTGCGGAAAAAAGGCCGCCTGCAACAGCGCAGGCAGCCAGGTCGATCAAGCCGAGGCTTGCGCGGCGGATTGGGCGATCTCGGGGCGGAAGCTGTAGTGCATGCAAATCAGCGATACGCACACCGTGCCGTACAACAACATGAAGGCGCTGGAGCGAATGCCCGTCCAGTCCAGCAGCGCGCCGAACATGATGGGCAGGATGAAACCGCCCAGGCCGCCAGCCAGGCCCACGATGCCGGAAACCGCGCCGATGTTGTCGGTGAACTCATCGGAGATGAACTTGAACACCGACGCCTTGCCAATCGCCATCGCAATGCCCACGATGAACAGCAGCACCGTAAACACCCAGGCATTGAGGCCAATGTGCATGGTGATGGGGCCATTGACGCCCTTCATGGTGAAGTCCGTGGGCGGGTAGCTGAGGATGAAGCAGCACACCCAGATCACCCACATCACCCACCACGTCGTCTTGTAAGCGCCATAGCGGTCGGACATCCAGCCGCCGATGGCGCGCAGCACGCCGCCGGGCAGCGAGAAGCACACCGCCAGCATCGCCGCCAGCTCCAGCGAGAACTCGTACTCGCCCATGTAGTACTTGGTCATCCACAGCGCCAGAGCCACATAGCCGCCGAACACCACCGAGTAATACTGGCAGTAGCGCAGCACGCGCGGATCCTTGAGCAGCGCCAGTTGCTGCGAAAAGCTGGCCTTGCTGCCCGTGACCAGGTGGTTGGGGTTGGTGGCCGAAAACAGCCAGAACAAAATCGCCGTGCCCAGCAAGATCGCCGCATAAACCTTGGGCACGATCGTCCACGAACCGGCCACCGCCGCGCCGCCCGCCGCCGCAATCAGCCAGGGGGCCAGCATCTTGGTCAGCGACGAACCGGCATTGCCCGCACCGAACACGCCCATGGCCAACCCCTGGCGATCGCGCGAGAACCAGCGCGCCACGTAAGGCGTGCCCACCGAGAAGGAGCCTCCCACCAGCCCCACGAACAGCCCCAGCACCAGAAACTGCCAGAACTCGGTGGCATAGGCCAGCAAATACACCGGAATGACCGAAACGATCATGATCAGGAAGAACACGATGCGCCCGCCGTAGCGATCCGTCCAGATCCCCAAGGGCACGCGCACCAGCGAGCCGGTCAGCACCGGCGTGGCCGCCAGCAGGCCGAACTGGGTTTCGGTCAGGTTCAACTGGTTCTTGATGGGAATGCCCAGCACGGCAAACACCATCCACACCATGAAGCAGACGGTGAACGCGACCGTGCTGGCGATCAGCACGCTCATGGCTTTGGCATTGCCTGAATCTCTGATTGGGGTCTCGGCCATCATGGCTCCTTGTGGTTGAAAAACGCTGCCGAGCGTAGGCTTTTGCAACCACACTGCCAATTGCCCGTCTGATGGATAAACGCCCCGCCAGATTAGCTAGTCACACTGCACAAGGCGGGGCGCGCAGGCCACTCCAAGGCCGCTTGTTACACTGCCGCGCCATTGGCCCCCCGGATATCCCCATGATTACCATCCAATACTTTGGCGCTTTGAAACAATTGCAGCCCGCAGGCACGGAAACCCTGCCCTGGAGCGGCGGCACCACCGACGATTTGCTGGCCCTGCTGCGCCGCCGCGGCCCCGATTGGGAGCAGGCGCTGCAACCGCAGCGCATCTTCAAGATCGCCATCAACCAGCAACTGATGCACGAGCGCGCCCCCATTGCCGACGGCGACCAGGTCGCCATCCTGCCGCCGGTGACCGGGGGGTGATGGCATGCCTGCACAGCAGCCCTTGACACCCCCCTTGGCGCACTCCCTGGCACAGCCCTTCAGCGTACGCATCCAGACCGAGCCGCTCGACCCCGCCGCCCACCGCCCTGCCCTGCCCGGCCACGCCAGCGGCGCAGAAGTGCGCTTCATCGGCAAAGTGCGCAACGACGCGCGCGGCGGCGCGGCCCTCAGCCATCTGGTGCTGGAGCACTTCCCCGGCGTGACCGAGGGCGAAATCGAACGCATCATCGCCCTGGCGCGCCAGCGTTGGGCCTTGCAGGGCGCGCACGTCACCCACCGCGTCGGCCCCATTGCGGCGGGCGAGGACATCGTGATGGTCACCACCCACAGCGCGCACCGCCGCGATGCGTATGAGGCCAACGTCTTCATCATGGATTACCTCAAAACCGAGGCCCCGTTCTGGAAGCAGGAATGCTTTGCCGACGGCAGCGCCCACTGGGTGCAGGCCAAGGCCAGCGACCAGCAGGCGCAGCGGCGCTGGGCGCAACACAGCCAAAGCGAAACCGAAGCCGGCCGCCCCGCCCCGCTGGCGCAGCGCCGCATCGGCGCGCTGGTGCTTGCAGGCGGCCAGGGCAGCCGCATGGGCCATGTCAACAAAGGCTTACAGCCGCTCGATGGCCGCCCGCTGGCACAGCACGTCATCGACGCCTTGCTAGCGCAAGTGCAGGCCCTGGCCATCAGCGCCAACCACGATCTGCACGCCTACCGCGCCCTGGGCCACCCCGTGGCGTCGGACGCGCCCGAATACCAGGGCCTGGGCCCGCTGGCAGGCATTGCCAGCGCCGCCGCCCAACTGCCGCCCGATCTGGACGCCATCCTCATCGCCCCTTGCGACACGCCCCGCCTGCCCGCCGACCTCGTGCCGCGCCTGGCCCAGGCCCTGTTCGCCCCCGGCGCGCCGCCCGTGGCCATCGCCGCCACGGCACAAGGGCTGCACCCCAGCATCGCGCTGCTGCGCCCCGGCCTGTGCATTGGCCTGATGCAGCACCTCAAAGAGCAGCGCGGTTTGAGCCTGCGCTCCTGGCTGTGCGCACACGGCTGGGCCAGCGTGCATTTCGACGACGAGGCCGCCTTCGTCAACGTCAACGACCGTCAGGCGCTGGCGCAACTGCAATCGCAGCCGTAACCGAAATCACCAAAATTACAAATCAAAAGGAAATAAAATAACCTTTTAATGGTAACATACGCATAAAATTACTTTTACCATTGATTTGTAAAACCAATCCGCAACCTTTCACGCTCCCCAGCCATGTCCGACCTCCTCGACTACCACGACGCCCTTGCCACCTTGCTGCAAACCCACACGCCCCTGCCAAGCGAAGAAGCCGTGCCACTGGCGCAATTGCACCAGCGCGTGCTGGCGCGCGAAGTGCGCGTACAGCACGACGTGCCCGCCTTCGACAACAGCGCCATGGATGGCTACGCCATTTGCGGCAACGACTGCCAAAGCTGGCAAGTCGTGCAGCGCATTGCCGCAGGCGATGCGGGCGCACAGCAGCGGCTGGCCCCCGGCCAGGCCGCGCGCATCTTCACTGGCGCGCCCGTGCCGCAAGGCGCTACCGCCGTGCTGATGCAAGAGCATGTCGAGCGCGAGGATGCCGAGGGCGCGCCGCCCTGCATCCGCCTGCGCCCCGGCGCCGATGGCGCGCGCCCCGCCGTGGCCGAAGGGCAGAACATCCGCCGACAGGCCGAAGAACTGCGCGCCGGCGCGCCGCTGCTGGCCGCCCACCAGCGCCTCACCCCGGCGGCCATCGGCCTGCTTGCCGCCCAGGGCTACGCCCAGGCCCCGTGCGTGCCGCAACTGCGCGTGACGGTGTTCTCCAGCGGCAACGAATTGGCCGAGCCGGGCCAGCCCCTGCGCGAAGGGCAGATTTACGACAGCAACCGCCTCATGTTGCTCAACTGGCTGCGCGCGCTGGGCTTTGCCGCCACCGACGGCGGCATCCTGCCCGACCAGCTCGCCCCCACCCAGGCCGCGCTGGCGCAGGCGGCGCGCACGGCCGATGCCATCCTGTGCTCGGGCGGCGTCTCCGTGGGGGAGGAGGACTACCTCAAAACCGCCCTCAGCGCCGTGGGCGAGCTGATCCACTGGCGGCTGTTCATCAAACCCGGCAAGCCCTTTACCTGGGGCCATATCCCGCAAGAAGGCGGCCGCCTGTGCCGCGTTTTCATGCTGCCGGGCAACCCCGTCTCCAGCCTCGTGACCTTCCAGCAACTGGCCCTGCCCGCGCTGCAACGCCTGGCCGGCCTGCCCGAGGCACAGGCGCGCCCCTGGCACTTGCAGGCCAAAGCCGCCTTCACCCGCCAAAAAGCCGAGGCGCGCCGCGAATTCCTGCGCGTGAACCTGCAAAGCCAGGCCGATGGTTACCACGTGCAGCCCTTGGGGCAGCAAGGCTCGGCCATGCTCAGCGGCGCAGCCTTTGCCCAGGCGCTGGCCGAAATCCCGCCCGGCATGCGCATTGAGCCGGGGCAAATGCTCACGGTTTATCCGCTGACAGAGCGTTTCTGACCCCAAAATTACAAATCAAAAGGAATAAAAACAACCTTGTTTAGGCATGATATGAATAGAATAAATTTTACTTTTGGTTTGTAAAATAACAGGGCAGCCACCATGACTGCCGCCTCCCGGCCCGATGCCGCCACGCTGCTGGCCCGGTTGCGCGCCATCGTCGGCCCCCAACACGCCCTGACCGGCGAGCAGGACACGCACCGCTTCCGCAAAGGCCACCGCACCGGCGATGGCAAGGTGCTGGCCCTGGTGCAGCCGGGCACCCTGCTGGAGCAATGGCGCGTGCCGCAAACCCGCCCTGGCCGCCCACTACCGCGCGCTCGACCCCACCAACAGCTTCAACCCCGGCATCGACCACACCAGCCGCCAAGGCCACTGGGGCTGCACCCCGCAATGGCCGCAGGGTTATCGGGAAAACGCCCCGCCTCGTGATATTCAATCCATCGAGTCATGAACCCAAGCCATCCAAATCCGGATGGTTTTCATAAATGATTGAAAGCAAACCGACTTCAATCTCTCCGATCAAGACCCCAGCCGCACGTTTGATTTTTTCCTGACCGGCCGCATCGCACCCGGAGTTTTCCAGCTCCCCCACAATCGCCCCAAGCAATTCGATTGCAGCCAGGCATCTGGCCTGCGTGTTTTTCGCGAATTGGCGTTTCATGACTTCATTTCTCGAAATGGCAAATTTCACTCCCGCACCGCCCACTGCGGATGCAACAGGGATTCAGCCGCACTCCAGATCATCAGAGAAACCCCTTCTTCTGCCTCAAAACCGGAAACAGCTACAGAAATTTGCAAAAACCCATCATTCGAGAAAAAGCTCAAGGGATGCCCTTTTTCATTGCGCAAAAAAGCGATGGGCGTGCACCGCTGAGCCTGCACCCAGGCCAGATCGGCAAAGCCAAATTTTTCCTCTGCAAAAACAAGGCCCTGCCGATCGGCAAGCTGCACCCAAACCTCGCCTTTCGCAGTTTGCGTGCAATCGTGGTTCTTGAATACAAACAGCAATTGCTGCTCACCCCGGTACAGCCCATCACGGTGCAATGACACGCTGTGAGACCCTTGCTCAAACTCCATTAACCGCACCGATTGGGAATAGCGCACAAGCGCGCAGCCATGCAAGACAGCCGCCATGACCAAAGCCATCAGCCATTTGCCAAACAGGGCCCGAGCCAATCCATGATTTGAAGCCCTGCTGCAATCACGCAAGCCACAAGCGCCTATCACCCCCAGCTCCCCTTGAGCGCCAGCAGCAAATCGTCGGCCACCATGCCTGCGCCCAGACGCTGCGCCGCCTCGCCGTGCTGCCAGACGGCGGCGCAGGCGGCTTCAAATGCGGGCACACCCTGGGCCAGCCAGCCCGCGGCAAGACCTGCCAGCACATCGCCCGTGCCGCCGGTGGCCAGCCAGGCCGGGGCGTTGGCATTGATGGCGCAGCGCCCGTCGGGCGCGGCCACCACCGTATCGGCCCCCTTGAGCACCACCACCGCGCCTGCGCGGCGGGCGGCGGCGGCGGCGCGGGCGCGTTTGTCGCCTGCCAGGGCGGCAGACAGGTCGCCAAACAGACGGGCGAACTCGCCCTCATGCGGCGTCAAGATCGCCTGGGCGCTGCTGGCGGCCAGGGCCTCGAACACATCGGCCACTGCGCCGCCTGGCTCTGCCGGGGCAAACACGCTGAGTGCATCGGCATCCAGCACCACATGCTTGCCGCGTTGCAGCGCCGCCAGCGCCGCCGCGCGGGTGCGCCAGTTCACCCCCGCGCCGGGGCCAATCAGGCACACATTGCGTCGTCCATTGGCCAGCAGTTGCTGCCAGCCATCAGCCCAGGCGGCTGAGGCTGCATCAAGGGCCGCACCCTGCACATTGGCATTGGCATTGGCATT
>JAUMYU010000076.1 GCA_030528485.1 Comamonadaceae bacterium | reverse complement strand
ATGGCGACAAGCTCGACGCCGCCGACAAGGAGGCCATCGAGAAAGCCGCCGCCGACCTGGAAGCCGCCCTCAAGGGCGACGACAAGGACGCCATCGCCAGCCAATCGGCCGCGCTGATGACGGCCAGCCAGAAGCTGGGCGAGAAGGTCTATGCCGAAGCCCAGGCCGCCGCCCGCAACGCCGAAGGCGCCGCCGCAGGCCAGGCCAGCGCCGCACCCGCCGATGACAACGTCGTCGATGCCGAGGTGAAAGAAGTCAAGAAAGACTGAGCGCGCCACTGGCGGCCTGACGCACAGCCCATGCGCTGAACCCGCAAACCCAGGCCCCGCATGCGGGGCTTGGGTTTTGTTTCATCCGCCTGGCCATCACGGGCGCTGCCTGCGCCTTGGCTGCATTCTCGAAAACGAATCCCCCCAATGTCCCAACGCGACTATTACGAAGTGCTGGGCGTTCCCAAAAACGCCAGCGACGATGAAATCAAAAAAGCCTACCGCCGCTTTTCCTCCAAGCACCACCCCGACCGCCACCAGGGCGATGAAGCCAAGGCGGCGGCGGAAGAAAAGTTCAAGGAAGGCCAGCGCGCCTACGACGTGCTCTCCGACCCGCAAAAGCGCGCCGCCTACGACCAGTACGGCCACGCGGGCGTGGACCCGAACATGCGCGGCGGCTTTGGCGGCGGCGAAGGCTTTGGCGGCTTTGCCGAAGCGTTTGGCGACATCTTTGGCGAGATGTTCAACCAGCGCCGCGGGCGCCAGGTCTACAAAGGCAACGACCTGAGCTACGCCATGGAAATCACGCTGGAAGAAGCCGCCAGCGGCAAAGACGCGCAAATCAAAATCCCCTCGTGGGAGGACTGCTCGAGCTGCCACGGCTCGGGCGCGCGCCCAGGCACGGATGTGAAAACCTGCTCCACCTGCCACGGCCACGGCGTGGTGCAAATGAGCCAGGGCTTTTTCAGGGTGCAGCAAACCTGCCCCACCTGCCACGGCAGCGGCAAGATCATTGCCGAGCCGTGCACGCTGTGCCACGGCCAGGGCAAGCTCAAATCGCAAAAAACGCTGGAGATCAAAATCCCCGCCGGCATCGACGACGGCATGCGCATCCGCTCCAGCGGCAATGGCGAACCCGGCAGCAATGGCGGCCCGCCGGGCGATCTCTATATTGAAGTGCGCGTCAAGCCGCACGACATCTTCGAGCGCGACGGCGACGACCTGCACTGCACCGTGCCCGTGAGCATGACCACCGCCGCGCTGGGCGGCGAGATCGAAGTGCCCACCTTGAGCGGCAAAGCCGCCATCGACATCCCCGAAGGCACGCAGCCGGGCAAGCAATTTCGCCTGCGCGGCAAGGGCATCAAGGGCTTGCGCTCCAGCGTGGCAGGCGATTTGTACTGCCACATCCAGGTGGAAATCCCGGTCAAGCTCACCGAATTCCAGCGCAAAACCCTCAAGGAGCTCGACGATTCGCTGCGCAAAGGCGGCGACAAGCACTCGCCCAACAGCCAATCCTGGGCGGACAAAATCCGGCGCTTTTTCAGCTAATGCGCCATCGGCCTGCGGCGGCGACCAAGCTTGGGCGCAACCGGGGCCGACCCACATTTACCCGATCAAAGGAAATTCAACTTCAATACAGAATTGCCGAAACAGGGCAATTTTATTTCCTTTTGAATTGTAAAAACAGGCGTTTCCGCGTCCTGGTTGCCGCTGCACGCATTCCGGGCCAGCCTTGGCAACGCGCACATTTTGCGCAGGCACGGGCGTAAAATGACGCCCCTTTTTTGGCCCGCTCACACGCATTTGCCCACCATGCACAAGCTCGTACTGATACGCCACGGCGAATCCACCTGGAACCTTGAAAACCGCTTCACCGGCTGGACGGATGTGGACCTCACCGCCACCGGCGTGGCCCAGGCGCAAGAGGCAGGCCAGCGCCTCAAGGCCGCTGGTTTTGTTTTCGACAAGGCCTACACCAGCGTGCTCAAGCGCGCCATCCACACGCTGTGGCATTGCCTGGACGCGATGGACGCAACCTGGCTGCCGGTGGAGAAATCCTGGCGCCTCAACGAGCGCCACTACGGCGGCCTGCAAGGGCTGAACAAGGCCGACATGGCCCGGCAATACGGCGACGAGCAGGTGCTGATCTGGCGCCGCAGCTACGACACGCCGCCGCCGGCGCTGGAGGCAGGCGATGCGCGCAGCGAGCGCGGCGACCGCCGCTACGAGGGCCTAGCGCCCGAGCAAATCCCGCTGACCGAGTGCCTGAAAGACACCGTTGCGCGCGTGCTGCCGTATTGGGATTCGCACATCGCGCCCGATATCCGCGCGGGCAAGCGCCTGGTGATTGCCGCGCATGGCAATTCGCTGCGCGCGCTGGTGAAATACCTCGATGGCATCTCCGACTCGGACATCGTCTCGCTCAACATCCCCAACGGCACGCCGCTGGTGTATGAACTGGACGAGGCGCTGCGCCCCATCCGCCGCTACTATCTGGAATCCTGAGTCGTGCCATTGGGCCGCGCGGCTGCGCGCGCCCGCCGCCTTGGGGCCGCTTTTCTTTTCTCCCCCCCTCTGATATCTCTCTCTGACATGGGCCAGAAACTCCACATCGCAGGCTGGATCGGCATTGGCGCGCTCGCGGGCACGCTGGCGACTTTCTCCCTGCACTCCACCGCCCGCAACACCGTCGCGCCGCTGCCGCTGGAGGAGATTCAGCAGCTTGCAGCGGTGTATGGCCTGATCAAATCGGACTACGTCGAGTCGGTGGACGATAAAAAACTCATCTCCGACGCCATCTCCGGCATGGTGTCGGGGCTGGATCCGCACTCGCAGTATTTCGACAAAAACAGCTTCAAGGAATTTCGCGAAGGCACGACGGGCCGCTTTGTCGGCGTCGGCATCGAAATCACGCAGGAGGACGGGCTGATCCGCATCGTCTCGCCCATCGAAGGCTCGCCCGCCGACCGCGCCGGACTGATGACCAACGATCTGATTACCAAAATCGACGACACCGCCGTCAGGGGCCTGAGCCTGACCGAAGCCGTCAAGCGCATGCGCGGCCAGCCGCGCACCGATGTGGTGCTGACCATCTTCCGCAAGGACGAAAACCGCACCTTCACCGTCAAGATCACGCGCGAGGAGATCAAGACCCGCTCGGTCAAGGGCGAAGTCATCGAGCCGGGCTACGCCTGGGTGCGCCTGTCGCAATTCCAGGATCGCACGGTGGAAGATTTCGTGAACAAAATCAACGAGATCTACACCAAAGAGCCGGCCCTCAAGGGCCTGGTGCTGGACTTGCGCAACGACCCCGGCGGCCTGCTGGATGCGGCCGTGGCCATCTCGGCGGCCTTCCTGCCCGCCAACGTCAAGGTGGTGAGCACCGACGGCCAACTGCCCGAGAGCAAGGCCACCTACACCACCAAGGCGGCGGACTACACCTCCAGGCGCCTGGCCAGCGTGCTGGCGGGCGACCCGCTGCGCCGCCTGCCCGAGGCGCTGAAAAAAGTGCCGCTGGTGGTGCTGGTCAACGAAGGTTCGGCCTCGGCCAGCGAAATCGTCGCCGGCGCGCTGCAAGACCACAAGCGGGCCACCATCATGGGCAGCCAGACCTTTGGCAAAGGTTCGGTGCAAACCGTGCGCCCGCTGGGCCCCGATACGGGCATCAAGCTGACCACGGCGCTGTATTACACGCCCTCGGGCCGCTCCATCCAGGCCAAAGGCATTGAGCCGGACATCGCGCTGGACGAAACCGCCGAGGGCAGCCCCTTTGCCTCGCTGCGCGTGCGCGAGGCCGATTTGCACAAGCATCTGGGCCCCGACGACGACGCTGCGGAGACCGCCCGCAAGGAAAAAGAGCGTGAGGCGGCCATCAAGCGGCTGGAAGAAGAAAACAAGGCCAACGAAGGCCAACCCGCCCGCCGCCTGCCGCAGTTCGGTTCGCCCGAGGACTTCCAGTTGCAGCAAGCGATCAACCAGCTCAAGGGCCTGCCGGTACAAGTGGCCAAGGCCAAGGATGAGAAAGAGGCCGCGCCAGCCCAGGCTGAGCCAGGCAAGTGAGGCGGGCGTCCGACGCCTGGCACGGGAAAAGCGGCGGGTTTCTCGCCGCTTTTTTCATGGGCGTTGAATTTCAATCAAAGTAAAATTAATTTCATATGCAACATGCCATAAAAGCATTATTTTATTTCCTTTGAATTGGAAAAAATCCCCGTCTCAAGACATGCGGCAACACCGTGGCTCATGCGCTGCCAGGAGGCTCTCAGGGATAATCCGCACCCGTTTGCAGGCCCTGCGCCTTCACCCCCGTTTCGCCTTTATCCCGCTTTTTCTGTCACGCTTTTTTGTCGCGCCTTTTGTTGCGCCCTTTGCCATGACCCCTGAGCTACTTCTCGAACAACTGCAACACATCGTCGGCGCCGAGCACGCCCGCAACGACGGCGACCTCAGCGCCTGGGAGCAAGACTGGCGCCAACTGGCCCAGGGCCGCGCGCTGGCAGTGGTCTCGCCGGCCAATACCGAGCAAGTCGCCGCCGTCGTGCAAGCCTGCGCGGCGGCCAAAAAGGCGGGGCTGGGCGTGTCCATCGTGCCGCAGGGCGGCAACACCGGGCTGGTGCTGGGCAGCACGCCCGACGACTCCGGCCTGCAAGTGGTGCTCAGCCTGCGCCGCATGAGCAGCGTGCGCGCCATCGACCGGCACAACCTCTCTATCACGGTGGACGCCGGCTGCATCCTGCAAAACGTGCAAGAGGCCGCCGCCGCCCAGGGCCTGCTGTTCCCCTTAAGCCTGGCGGCCGAAGGCAGTTGCGTCATCGGCGGCAACCTGGCGGCCAACGCCGGCGGCACGCAAGTGGTGCGCTACGGCAACACGCGCGAGCTGTGCCTGGGGCTGGAGGTGGTGACCGCCGATGGCCAGATCTGGCACGGCCTCTCGGGCCTGCGCAAGAACAACACCGGCTACGACCTGCGCCATTTGATGATCGGCAGCGAGGGCACGCTGGGCATCATCACCGCCGCCACCATGAAGCTCTACCCCCAGCCCGCCGCCGTGTGCTGCGCCTGGCTGGCCGTCGATTCGCTGCAGAGCGCCGTGGCCCTGCTGGCGCTGGCGCAGCAGCATCTGCACTCGGGCCTGACCGGCTTTGAGGCGATGGAGGCCGACGCCCTGCGCCTGGTGGAAAAACACATGCCGCACATGCGCATGCCCATCGACGTGGCCGCAGGCCAGGCCTTCGTGCTGCTGGAATACTCCGACGACGAAAGCGAAGACCGCGCCCGCGCACGCCTGGAGGGCTTGCTCGAAGCGGCCTTCGAAGCCGGGCTGCTGACCGACGGCGCCGTGGCGCAAAGCCTGGAGCAGGCCCAGCGCATGTGGGACATCCGCGAGCACATCACCCTGGCCCAAGCGGCCGAGGGCCTGCACCTCAAGCACGACATCTCCGTGCCCACCTCCAGCATCCCCGCCTTCGTGCAGCGCGCCAAAGAGGCTTTGCAGCAGGCGCTGCCCGGCGTGCGCGTCATCAACTTCGGCCACCTGGGCGACGGCAACCTGCACTTCAACGTGCAAGCGCCCGAAGGGGCCGATCCGCGCCAGTTCGTCGATACCTGCCAGCGCCAGGCCGAAGCCGCCATTTACGACTGCGTGGCGCAGTTTGACGGCTCCTTCTCCGCCGAGCACGGCGTGGGCCGCCTCAAGCGCCACGACCTGGCCCGCTACAAAGACCCCGTGGCCCTGGGCATGATGCGCGCCATCAAAACCGCGCTGGACCCGCTCAACCTGCTCAACCCCCACGCCTTGCTGCCCGATGCGGCGGCCTGAGGCCAAGGCCATTCATGCCCTACCCCAAGCCATGGAAAAGCCATGCCGACCAATTGGCGCAGTTGGTTGCGCGGGGCATGACCGTCGCCGATCCGGCCCGCGCCGCAGAGAGCCTGGCGCGCATCGGCTACTACCGGCTTAGCGGCTATTGGTTTGCCTTTCGCCAGCGCAGCGGCGTGGTCTGCATGCTGGATGACAAGGGTGCCAAGCCGCGCCACGTCTGCACGCAGCGGCTGGTGCTGGATGTTTTCCGCGCAGGCGCGACGTTTCAAAATGCGGTGGATCTGTATGTGTTCGACAAGCGCTTGCGCCTGCTGGCGCTGGATGCGCTGGAACGCATCGAAGTGGCCGTGCGGGCCGATATCGCCCACACGCTGGGCCAGCTCGACCCTTTCGCCTACATGAGGCCCGAGTTGCTGCACGCCGACTTCGGCACGCGCCTGGATCAAGACAGCGGCTTGAGCAAGCACCACACGTGGTTGAGCAAGCATGCACAGCTCATTAGCCGCTCCAAAGAGGAGTTCGTGCGCCACAACCGCGAAAAATACGGCCTGCCACTGGCAATCTGGGTGGCGTGCGAGGTGTGGGATTTCGGCACCTTGTCAACGCTGTTCAGCGGTATGCGCGAAGGCGAGCAAGATGCCATTGCCAGCAAATACGGCCTGCGCAACGGGCGCATCTTCGCCACCTGGCTGCGCAGCCTGAACTACCTGCGTAACGTGTGTGCACATCACAGCCGTTTATGGAACCGCAACATCGTCGATCAACCCAAGCTGCCCCCCAGCGATGAGTTGCCTTGGGTAGCGCCCTTTGAGCAGGACAATCACGCACGCGCGCGCTGCTTTCTGCTGCTGAAAATCATCCGCCATTTGCTGCGCGTCATCCATCCGCGCTCAAGCTGGCCAAAGGCGATGCGCCAGCACCTGCACTCCTTCCCGAATCTGGCGCATCTCGATCTCAACCTGGCGGGCATGGGCGCGCCAGATCATTGGGATGCCGCATGGTGAGCGCCTGCACCCACAGCCAAGCCATGAAAAAAACCCCTCAGCAGCTCTTCCAACCGAGGTTGGCGTCGCCGAGAGGGGCCGTGTTGCGGTTGGATTCTAATTTTTTCCATTGAGCAACGCTATATAAACCCCACGGTCAGCCAACGTTTCAGAACTTGTACGTCCCCTATGCCCGCCGCCACGCCCCCGCCCTCCGACCAATACGAAACCCTGCTGCGCCACGTGTTCGAGCACGGCACGCCCAAGGCCGACCGCACCGGCACGGGCACGCGCAGCGTGTTCGGCTACCAGATGCGCTTTGATCTGGCGCAGGGCTTTCCGCTGGTGACGACCAAGAAAGTCCACCTCAAATCCATCATCTACGAGCTGCTGTGGTTTTTGCGCGGCGATGGCAATGCGCGCTGGCTGCAAGAGCGCGGCGTGACGATTTGGGATGAGTGGGCCGACCCGCAAACGGGCGATCTCGGCCCGGTCTATGGCGTGCAGTGGCGCTCATGGCCCGCGCCCGATGGCCGCCACATCGACCAGATCGCCCAGGTGATCGAGACGCTGAAACACAACCCCGATTCGCGCCGCATCATCGTCAGCGCCTGGAACGTGGCCGAGCTGGATCAGATGGCGCTGATGCCCTGCCATGCCTTCTTCCAGTTCTACGTGGCCGACGGGCGGCTCTCGTGCCAGCTCTACCAGCGCAGCGCCGATTTGTTTCTGGGCGTGCCCTTCAACATCGCCAGCTACGCGCTGCTCACGCACATGGTGGCGCAGCAAACGGGCTTGCAGGCGGGCGATTTCATCTGGACGGGCGGCGACTGCCACATTTACGACAACCACGTGCAGCAGGTGCGCGAGCAGCTCTCGCGCACGCCCTACCCTTACCCGCAATTGCACATCCGCTGCCAGCCTGCGTCGATCTTCGATTACACGTTCGAGGATTTCGAAGTGCGCGATTACCAGCACCACCCGGCCATCAAGGCGCCGGTGGCGGTTTGATTTTGATTACAAATCAAAGTAAAAATATATTTAATAAAATATTGCCGAAACAAGGTTATTTTGTTTACTTTGAATTGGAAATTAGCCTGCTTTTGCCCCGCACTGCACCGTATGCAAGCGCACGAACTGGAACTTTTAGCCCCCGCCCGCGATGCCGACATCGGCATCGAGGCCATCAACCACGGTGCGGATGCCGTCTATATCGGCGGGCCGGCCTTTGGCGCGCGGGCCACGGCGGGCAATGCCATTGCCGAGATCGAGCGGCTGGTGCGGCACGCGCACCGCTATCGCGCGCGCATTTTCATCACGCTCAACACCATCTTGCGCGACGACGAGCTGGAGGCGGCGCGCCGCATGGCCTGGCAGGTGTACGAGGCCGGCGCCGATGCGCTGATCGTGCAGGACATGGGCCTGCTGGAGCTGGATTTGCCGCCCATCCAGCTACACGCCAGCACGCAGACCGACATCCGCACGCCCGAAAAGGCGCGCTTTTTGCAGGACGTGGGCTTTTCGCAAATCGTGCCCGCGCGCGAGCTGACGCTGGCGCAGATCGCCGCCATCCGCGATGCCATCGACCCGGCGCGCACCACGATTGAATTCTTCATCCACGGCGCGCTGTGCGTGGCCTACAGCGGCCAGTGCTACATCAGCCACGCCCACACGGGCCGCAGCGCCAACCGGGGCGATTGCTCGCAAGCCTGCCGCCTGCCCTACCAGGTGCAGGACAGCCAGGGCCGCTTCATCGCCTACGACAAGCACGTGCTGTCGATGAAGGACAACAACCAGTCGGCCAACCTGGGCGCGCTCATCGAGGCGGGCGTGCGCAGCTTCAAGATCGAGGGCCGCTACAAGGACATGGGCTATGTGAAAAACATCACCGCCCACTACCGCCGCCTGCTCGATGAACAGATCGAGGCCAGCCAGACCAGCGCCCGCCCGCTGGCGCGCGCCTCCAGCGGGCGCACCACGTTTTTCTTCACGCCCGATCCGCAGCAGAACTTCAACCGCGCCTTCACCGATTACTTCGTCAACGGCCGCCAGCAGGACATTGGCGCGTTCGATTCGCCCAAAAACCCCGGCACGCCCATTGGCTGGGTGCTGGCCATCAACAAGGCTGCCGTCAATAAAGCCGCCAGCAAGGCCACGCCCGCCGCCAGCGCAGGCCGCCAGGCCGCCAAAGCGGGCCGCCAGCGCCCGGCAGCGGCTTCTGCCACGGCCAACGTCAGCGCCGCCGACAACTGGCTGGACGTGCAATTGAGCGACAGCGCCGCGCAGCTC